>JAYEFR010000181.1:0-2193 GCA_034716155.1 Thermodesulfobacteriota bacterium | reverse complement strand
TGCGTGCTAAAAATGCCGATCTGATTGGGTCAAAGCCATCCCCCCAGTATATAGAAAGCCATTTGTTAAGGCTGATGAGAATTTTGTGTAATACATAGCGCACCTCAAGCGGATGCCCCGATGCCTCTTTTAAGGATATGGTCTTTTCAGAGATATCATCAGGCCAATGGTCCTGATTTACATTTATACCTATCCCCAATGCTGTGATTTTTCTCTTTGACTCACATAAAATCCCACAGACCTTTTTGCCTTGTATAAGTATATCGTTTGGCCATTTGATGATAACATCTTTATTGGATCGGCAGAGCATGTCTGTAAATACCTCATGAACAGCCACGCCTATTACAATGGAATATTTTGGATCAGGTCTGGAGGTGGTTAAGGTCATGTAAAGATTTGTCCCCTTTGGAGAGTACCATGACCTACCCCTGCGACCCCTACCTGATGTCTGCCCTTTTGATACTACCAGCAGGCCAGGCTTACCTGTGTCAAGGGCATACCTGTTTGTGGAATCTATTACCTCAAGTTCAATAAATTCCTTGACTATGGCTACATCAGGAAGGTCCATTTCCTTCTAATACAGCCTTTGCCTGTAGGAGTTTGGACAATCTGAATTCAAGATCATCCCTGATGGATTTTTGTTTTTCCACCACATCCTTTTTTGCCTTGTCTAAGAAGTTTTTATTAGAGAGCTTCTTCTTCTTGGCCTCCAGCTCGGTCTTCACTTTATTGATTTGCTTGTCCAGCCGTTCGAGCTCTCTAGCGATATCAATTACCCCTTCCAGGGGGACATATATTTCTATATCCTTTGCTACGGCAAGGGCACTCTTTTTTGGCCTGGGTGCGTCTTCTGGGATAAATCTTATTTCATCTACCCTTGCAAGATCCCTTATGTATGAACTATTCTCTTCCAATAAAATTTTATCCTTGGCAGATAAGGCCCTTATAATAACCTTCAGCCATACGGATGGTGGTATATTTGTCTCGCCCCTTACATTCCTTACATTTGAGATCACATCTATGATGGTATCCATCTTTTCCACCTCTCTTGAGAATGACATCTTAGGGTCTTTTTTGGGGTGGGAGGTGATGGTTACGGATCCCGGTTTTGAGCCTGGCAGGCCTTGCCATATCTCTTCCGTAACAAATGGGATGATCGGATGGAGGAGCTCCAAAATGGTTTTCAATACAAAGTATAACACCCATTTTGTTGATAACTCATGGTTCCCTGTAAGCATGGATTTTGACACCTCTATATACCAGTCACAAAACCTGTGCCAGGTAAAGTGATACAATATTTGAGCTGCATCATTGAACCTGTAGCCATCCAGCGCATCCCTTGTATTGCCTATGACAGCATTGAGTTCTGAGAGTATCCATTTATCTGCAAGGCAAAGGTCTAGTGTGTCAAAGGAGATGCCATCCGGGTCTAGGCCTTCCGTGTTGTTAAAGACAAACCGGGATGCATTCCATATCTTATTGATAAAGAACCTGTATCCCTGGATACGTTTGTCACTGAACGTTATATCTCTTCCCATAGCGGCAAAGGAGGTGAGTGCAAATCGAAATGCATCTGCTCCATACTTATCCATCTCTACAAGGGGATCTATGATATTACCCTTGGATTTACTCATCTTATGACCCTCTTCATCGCGTACCAGGGCATGGAGATACACCTCTTTAAACGGGACAGCACCCATGAATTTCAGCCCCATCATCATCATCCTGGCTACCCAGAAGAATAGGATGTCAAACCCGGTGATGAGCACATCTGTCGGATAAAATTTTCTCACGATTGGAGTGTCGTCAGGCCAGCCCATGGTGGAAAAGGGCCATAGTGCAGAGGAGAACCAGGTGTCCAGCACGTCTGGGTCCTGATAAATGTCGCTTGAACCACAGGAATCACATGTTGCAGGTGTTTCTTCGCTGACAGTCACCTCCCCGCACTGATTACAGAACCATGCCGGTATCCTGTGACCCCACCATATCTGACGGGATATGCACCAATCTCTTATATTATACATCCACTCGAAATATACCTTTTCCCACTGCGCGGGGAATATCTTTGTGTGACCTTCTTCAACCGCCTCTATGGCCTTTTTTGCGAGTGGTTTTACCTTCACAAACCACTGCTTGGACAGATACGGTTCTATAACGGTCTTGCACCGATAGCATTTCCCCACAGGCACCTTG
>JAYEFR010000180.1:0-2198 GCA_034716155.1 Thermodesulfobacteriota bacterium | reverse complement strand
ATTTTATTTGGTATTCGGATCTGGCCCTGTGGGCTGATTTTCATTATCGTAGGCATAAAGTCCTCCTTTTAAACAATTAAACTTTTAAACAATTATAGATGTTGTTTCTTTATTATGTCAAGCAAAAATCAAAGGTCTCTATATGATTAGGAGGATTAAATGAAAATATTAGTTACAGGAGGTGCCGGGTTTATTGGCACAAATTTATGTAATGAATTGCGATCAAGGGGCAATAATGTTGTCGCTTGTGATTTGTATAATACGGACCGTGATGATTACATAAGATGTGATGTGAGAAATTATCGTCAAATAGAAAGGGTTTTTGTGGAATATGGGCCATTTGATTATGTCTTTTATGCCGCAGCCTTAAAACAGGGGCCGTCGTGTGAATTTTTCCCTGTGGAGGCAGTAAGGACAAATATTCTGGGCACGGAAAATGTTTTTGACATGCGGCACACATTATGGAGATTTTCGGGCCTTTGCCATACAGTCTGAAAGCTGGTATAGGGAAGACTGTTCAATGGCTGCGTGAAATGGGTGAAATTTAATCCGCAGATTTCGCGGATTGACGCAGATTTAAAAAAGCAGAAAAGGGAGCAAGTACGCTGAGGTGTCCAGGATTTGATTATTAGTGAATATGTAATCCCTTTAGGGGAGAATGCTCGGAAAAGGCATTATCATGAAACTGATAAAGGCAAGGTTATTGGCTTTGCTGTTCAATTGGAAGTTTTGGTTAATGACCAGTGGAAAGTGGTGATTCGTTATGATTCTGCTCACGAATTTGCTCATATAGATCGGTACTATCTCGACGGGAAAAAGGTTAAAAAGGAACTTCAATTGAAACTCGGCGAAGCCTTGACTTTGGCAGATGAAGATATAAAAGAAAATTGGAAAATTTACCAAAAAGCTTTTTTGGAGGGTAAGTAGATGATTGATGTCTTAGAAAAAAAGCATGCCATATTGGTTACAGAATTTGACCGCTATGTGGTGGAGCACCCTGAGTTTGCGGTCAATATACCGCGAAATTCCCAGATTGTTCTCCAGGTTGAGGAAGACAACGAATATAACGAGTGGAGCAAGAAGTTAGCCGAGAGGCAGAGAGAACCAGGCCAAAAAATCGTTTATGTGAAAGTGAAGGGTCTCAAGCCGGCTAAATCAAGGCTTCTTAAACCCAAGGTTGCTGTGGCATAGAAGAAGGGAAATCGAAGAACACTTCCCTGGTTATTGCTTGCGCAACAGGACCGAAACTCTCGTAAAATGAAGATAGGGTTGGTAGACGGAATTTTTTAGACTGGAGGATCGAAGGGAAGTAAAGGGGGACGTCCGGAAGTAAAGGGGGACGTCCGTAAATAAGTAAATAACTTGGAGAAGGAAGTAAAGGGGGACGTCCGTAAATAAGTAAATAACTTGGAGAAGGGGGACGGAGACAGGAGAGGCGTTTAAAGACAGTCGATAGTCGAGAGTCGAGAGAAAAAAGACAAAAGGCAAAAGATACAGGCTTTGAGGAACAAAAGAGGTTGTCGGTTGCGAAGGAATTGGGGGAGACGTCGTTGATGTTTTTGGTGCACCCGACGCTTAGGCAAGAGAATATGTGTTATGTGGTGGAGCAGGTGAAAAAAGTTTTGGGTTTTGGGTGTTGAGTTATGGGTTGAAGGACTATAAAAGTTTTGGGTTTTGGGTGTTGAGTTATGGGTTATGAGTTTTGGGTAAGGTGAGGGAAGTTATGTCTTACGCAAAGCCGATCCGCAGATTACGCAGATTTTCGCAGATTAAAAAATGAAAGGACAATTCACAGATTACACGGATTACTCTAATTACTTGAAGAGTGATGCGAAATCTGTGGGGTTTAATTCCCCGCGGCTCGTTGCGGGGTGGGGCATTAAACTGGGCCGGTCTTTGCTTCTTGACTTGAGCAGACAATAATGGTAGAAATTGTTTGCTTTGATGGACAATAAGAGATGAATGCTGAAATAATTAAAAAAATTATAGCAGAATGGCTTGAAGATAAGGTCTTTCCAACTCTCATAAAAAGGGATGCGCCGAATCTGGTCTGGGAGCGAACATCAGAGATCATAGCCATAGCTGGTCAGAGGCGGGCAGGAAAAACCTGCTATATGTATCAATTGATCCAGGACAT
Organism: Thermodesulfobacteriota bacterium; assembly: GCA_034716155.1. Classification (GTDB taxonomy): domain Bacteria; phylum Desulfobacterota; class Desulfomonilia; order UBA1062; family UBA1062; genus JAGGYK01. Next base: position 61 of record JAYEFR010000180.1, on the reverse strand, counting down.
CTTGGGCCAGGGGAACTGGAGCCGGGAAGATATCCTGTTTATCGATTTCGAAGACTACCGT
>JAYEFR010000179.1:0-2233 GCA_034716155.1 Thermodesulfobacteriota bacterium | reverse complement strand
TTGCGAGCCATGTCTTGGAAGTGAGTTGACCTGCCGGTGGGAGGAGAACAAAGTTCCGGAATTGGAGAAGTATACCTTTCTAAATCTAATCGTTCCAGATGATCCATGGATGATTGTAGTACCAGCCAAATTGCAAAGTATTGATAGATCCTCACTTACGATTCTGCTACCGGAAATAAGTTATGCTGTTAATAATCGGTATACCAATCGGCACATCTGTCAAGGAATTACTACCGAGCTCACCCAGAATGCCTTTCTGGCGAAAGGAGAATTAATAGATTTCAGCCCTATGGGCCTTCACATCAGGGTCAGGCCAGCACAACACTGCTCTTTTAACTGGTTCAATCCCGACACGCTGGTCACCATAATTTTGCGCAAGGGTGATCAAATTCTCTTTTCAGGTATTTGCCGGCCTATTCGTCAGACCAGTGATCCTCTGGAAAGGGGACTCGTACTGGCTCCCTTGAATAATCAAATAAATAGATTCAAAAAGGAGCACATACGCAATCCTCGCCAGCACTTAGGATCAGCATTTTCTATCATCTTCGATCATCCCTTTTACAACAAAAGGGTCCAGCGCGAGGTTTGTGATATCTCCACCTCGGGCTTATCTGTTTTAGAGGAGGTTAATGATAATACTCTGCTCCCAGGCATGATTGTCCCTGGTCTTACCATTATGTATGCCGGCAGCTTAAAGATTAAATGCACTGCCCAAGTGATCTACCGCCAAGAAAAGGAAGAGAAGACTATCTTGTGCGGCCTTGCCATACTAGATATGGATATTAACACCTATAGCAGACTAGTGCACATCATAAGTAATTACAAGGACCCTTATGCTTATATTTCCACTGAAGTTGATACGGATGCCCTGTGGGAATTTTTCTTCGATACAGACTTCATCTATCCCAAAAAATATGGATTTATCAACACAAACAGAGAAAAATTTAAGAAACTCTATCAGAGACTCTATCAGGAGAACCCGGAGATCGCCAGACATTTCACCTACCAGAAAAATGGCCAGATCTATGGCCATGCTTCCATGGTGAAGGCCTACAATCGAACCTGGATAATCCATCACTATGCTGCCAGGCCTTTGGGTAGTCAAAAGTTCGGTATACCTGTATTGAAGCAACTTATACATTACTTGAACGGCATGTGTCGCCTGCCCTCTGCAAAAACAGACTACGTAATGGGCTATTTCCGGCCACAAAATAAGTTCATGTATCTTGCATTTGGCGAGTTTGCTAAGCATTCAAAAAACTCTACAAGATGCTCTTTGGACTTATTTTCCTACCAAACATATCCCACCCTTTCCCTAAGGACTCAACTCCCGAAGGGATGGGTGTTGAGAGAATTTTCACCCCCTGATCTATGGAAACTGAATCGATTCTATAAGACCCATTCCGGAGGTCTGCTGCTCGATGTACTGTGTCTGGGACAAGATGATCCAGGCAATGAATCCCTCGAAGAGACTTACAAAGCACTTGGCCTTACAAGGAAATGGAAGGCCTATTCCTTGATCTGTAGAGACGACCTGAATGCTGTTATAGTTGTAGATCAATCAGACATGGGGATTAATCTGTCTGAACTCCTCAATTGCATCAAGGTCCTAATAGTCGACCAAGAAAACCTTCCCTGGGAGATACTATCCTCAGCTATCTCAAATCTGACAAATGTCTATCATGCAGAAAATGTTCCCATTATCATTTATCCGGCTGATTATGTGGACTCGAAAGGCATTTCTTATGAAAAGCAGTATCAACAATGGATACTTAATGTCCGGTATGGAGAGGAATATTTAGAATTTATGGAGGAAAACTTCGGAGTAAGGATCGAGTGATATCTTATCATAAGATTATATAAACATTGTAGTATCATAGGATGTCTTTTATCTCAGTTTCATTCGTTTAATTAAATAAATTTTTAGTGTTTCAAAAAAACTTAAAAGAGTTAAGTTGTGTAAAGAAAGAGCCGATGTAAAATTTTAATAGAGGTATTATGTTCGGAAAACAGGGTTGTTTGCTCAATATTTTATTACAAGCAATATCCAAGGTATCAGTATCAAAAGCTGGTGGGGCTAGGGATGGTTTTTTATGACAAGACAATATGCTTAAAATGTTTCTATATGCCTGAAAAGCAACAAGATCTTATTTTGGATTGGTGATAAGATGACCAAGATGGAAGATGCTCCCCTTTACAGTAGTCGGATCATAAAAGCTTATGTGGAATATCT
>JAYEFR010000178.1:0-2234 GCA_034716155.1 Thermodesulfobacteriota bacterium | reverse complement strand
TGATTGCTGCTACGGATCTTTCCAGAGGCCTTTTCCATGCAAATCACGCTTCCAACTATCTGCCCATCAAGGCCAGACTGCCAAAAGAAAAGGAGGCAACGATTAAATTAATCGATAAGGCGCTGGCCGGCAAAGTAGTTTTAAAACCCGAGTATATGCGAGCCCTTTAACCCTGGATATTTCGAGACCTTTAAATTTTGCCGTCAATAGTCTAATTAGAAACGACGGCCCCCTCCTTGTCCTCCTCTGCCACCACCGTATCCTCCTCTACTACCGCGCCTTTCGGTGCGAGGGCGAGCCTCATTCACCTTAAGCGCTCTTCCTTTTAGCTCTTTGCCATTTAGGCCATCGATTGCAGACTGCCCTTCAGCTTTAGATGCCATCTCCACGAATCCAAATCCTTTTGATCGACCACTATACTTGTCTTTTATAATGGTGACGGATTCAACTTTTCCGAATTGTTCTAAAGCCAGCCGTAAGTCCTCTTCGGTGACCTCGTACGACAAATTTCCTACATAGATCTTCATTCTAATCTCCTTTTGTAATAAATTATAAATTTTCACATCGCCCAACGAGGCTGTCGAAAAAGCAGTTCCCAATACAATATTCGTGACAGTGCAGTAAAATGTTAATGGAAATTGGAATATTTGCTAAGATGCAGCTTTTTATACCTCAGGGACGAAAATAAGTGCCTCTATAACAGCTAATAGATCGTTTGCAGAGGATATATCTCCATATATCCTATTATTCTTATGCCATGGCATAGCTTTTCCCAAAGTTGGAGATCTTTTCAATGTTGTGAACCAGGCAGTATAACATCCGATGACACAAAGGCCGCGATTGTACTGTGATCAGGTCTTTGTCCACAGGAAAGAGCATAAACGTAATATTTTCCTTACAGGCTCGCTCCAAAGATCGTGATGAGATCAGCCCAAGTGAATAGCCAAAGAGCACAATCTTTATCAGCACCTTCGGGTCTATCGCCTTGCGACCCGTTTCATCATTGCGATAACGATCGTCAAACATGCTCATGTCAAGGCGTTCTTCAACAACATGATGTATCGCACATTCCAATGTGCCTGGTATCAGTTGTTCCTCTAAGGATACAGGCACCATCATCAGCTGATCGTAGTTGTAATATTTGTATCGCGCCATCTGTGGTTCTCCATTCGTTAATTCGTAATAACAATAAAAGCAGTCTACCACAGTACGGCTTTGTTTCAACTATTAAAAGGTTGTTCAAGTACTTTTTCGACAGGCTCAACGCTCCGCATAACCAGCTGGCAATGGAGCGCGGCGGAATTGCCAGTCCGAGTTGATGCGGTTGTTAGACAAGAATGTTCATAGACATTCATAACATCGATATTGTTTTGCGAACCTAACCTTAGCCAAGGGCAACATCCAGTGTCATCATTAATGCGAAACCTATCATTGCACCTATTGTTGCAATATCTGAATTATTCCCCAACTGCGATTCTGGGATAACCTCTTCAACGACTACGTAAATCATCGCACCTGCAGCAAATGACAAAGCATACGGCAGAATGGAGCGCATCGAGACAACGGCAACTGCGCCAATGATTCCTGCAATCGGTTCAACAATTCCTGACAATTGTCCATACCAAAAACTTTTCAGGCGGGAAAACCCTTCTCGACGCAAGGGAACTGAAACAGCGGTACCTTCTGGAAAATTTTGGATTCCTATGCCTAAAGCGAGAGCTATGGCACCTCCTAATGATGCTGAAGGCAAATTCGCACCCAGCGCACCAAATGCGACACCGACAGCAAGTCCTTCTGGAATGTTATGCAAGGTTATGGCAAGAACTAACAAAACACTTCTTTCCCAACTTGTTTTTATTCCTTCTGCTTCTTCTATCTCAAATCCAAGATGGAGATGTGGCAGAGTTTGGTCCGCAAGCCATAGAAACAGTCCTCCCACTAAAAACCCTATTACTGCCGGAGCCCATTTAGGAAAACCCGACCCTTCAGACATCTCGATAGCAGGTGCAAGAAGAGACCAAAAGCTTGCAGCGATCATTATTCCTGCGGCAAATCCAAGCATACCATTCAATATTTTCTTGTTAATGCTCTTAAAGAAGAAGACTAGGCTAGTGTCATGTCAATTAAAATTTATTGGGTAAATAGGTTGATTTTTATTTTGATAAATAGTATATTTCCTCAAGGCAACCTTTATTATACTACCACAAACCTTGAGGAAAGCTATGAAAAAGCAC
>JAYEFR010000177.1:0-2240 GCA_034716155.1 Thermodesulfobacteriota bacterium | reverse complement strand
AATCCCGCCCATGGTTATTACCCGCCTCTTTTTTCTCTCGATCGCATCTGCCAAGACAAACTCTAATTTTCTGACTTTATTGCCTCCATATACCTTAGAATCCAGATCATCTCTCTTGATCCACAGGTTGGAACAGCCCATTTCCTTTAACCTTTGAACAGGTGTAGGAAAGGAGCCCAGAGGAATCCAACCGATCTTTTCTCGCAAGGAAGGAAACAAATCAAATAAGACAGGTTGGTTTTCAGGATTACTCATTATCTTTTCAGGCATTACTCTATCCAATCCTCCTGCTTTTTGATATCACTCAGATCTATCCCTTGTTTTAAGAGATGACGTTTACGCAGTTGATAAATCAGTACCCCTGAGGATATAAAGACAAAAAACAGAATAATCTTCAAAGGCGACTTGAGATCAAAGATGATGATGGCACTGAAAAAGACGACCATAATAAATCCAACAAAAGGACACAACCAGAACCAGATGCCTTTCAGCTTGAATTCAGAGTTTCGATATCTGTCCGGGTATCGTCTGGGAAGGATCAGGGATGCCAGGAGAACAGGGAAAAAGATAATCATCCCGCCCAAGGCGGCATAGGATGCAAATGTCTCCAAAGAAAATCTTGATAAGACACCAAGTATGGAAAGGCCCCAGATTATTGTAAGAAGTATATGTGCTGTGCCAAATCGCTTGTTTAACCTTCCAAGCCGATTTGGCAGGATACCATCGTCAATTATGACCAAAAGCGATTTGGTGGCTACAATAAAGAGGGCATTAAGCGTTGTGGTAAGTGCCAGGATGGCGCCGCCGGCAATAAAAAAGGCGAACCCGAATCTGCCAAGAAGGCATTTGCTGGCAGCGATTAGAGGCTCGGCACTATTTGTAAGCGTTTGCCACGGTAGTGCCCCGACAGTTGCTATGGACACAAGTATGTAGAGAGTAGTAATCACAGGAAAGGCTATGAAAAGTGCCCTTGGTATTACACGCCCAGGGTTTTTAATCTCCCCGCCTAGTTCAATGATCCCATTTGATCCAAAATAGGTAAATGTCAGTAAGGCCACACCCAGAGTCAGGCTGCTTATGCCCTCTTGAAAAAACCCATCGAAGTGTTCCGGGGTGAGGATTGTCAGCCCCTTTCCGAAATAGAAAAAGAGGGCAGCAACCAGGATTATTACCATAACCCCCTGCACCTGCGCCGCAAGCCGAACACCAAAGAGGTTTATAATAAAAAATAGGGTAAGAAGCCCAATAGCAAAGATCTCGATTGAAAGCCCAGGGGCAAATGCCTTGGCATAATTCGCACAGGCAATGGCATACAGCGGGATCTGCCCAAAGAATGAGGCCAGTGCATATGTCCATATCCCGGTAAAGGCCAACCCTGGGGAGACCATCCTGCTTGGATATTTATAATTCCCCCCTGTTGAAGGAATGGCTGAGCCCAGCATGGCAAGGGGCATCATGGTGATAAAGACAGGTATTACAGCGAGTCCATAGGCAAGAGGTAAAGCCGGCCCTGTAATCTTCAGTACGATCCCTGTAAAGACAAAGACCCCGCCGCCGATTGTGAAGCCTATTGCGATAAAAACTACCTCTTTTAGGCCCAAGACACGTTTTAGTCCGGTAATAGCCATATTAAACCCATCTTTTTCCCACCCTTTTAAAATACCCTGTAACACTTAATGCAGGTAAATGTAAGCCCTGTTTATTCATATCTACCGAATATAACAAGAGATGCAAAGATTCATTCTAAAGACTACAACTATAACCAAAACTTGCGGAAACCAAAAAATTTTTGTAGGCTTATACTATGATTCAATTTAATCTTTTATTGATAACCTTTCTTGCTATCTTTGGAATCAGCTCTATCTTCAGGTGGGGCTTAAAACGCATCAATATCAGCCATCTCCGCAAGGTCTCTCGCCATGTGCCTGAATTTTTCAAAGGAGAGATAGATAATCAAACCCTTTCTAAGATGACTGATTATACGGTGGATTCCTCCCGGTTTGATTCTGTCGCTAATATCTTCGATGACATAGTTATTTTGGTCATACTGTTGAGCGGGTTTTTGCCCTGGCTGGTCAGTAAAATATTTTTCTGCAACCTCCATTTTATTCTCTCAGGGTTTATCTTCTTTGTTGCCCTTGCTTTAATAAAGGGCATTTTAGATATCCCTTTCAGCCTGTATGAGTCGTTTGTAATCGAAGAAAATTATGGCTTTAGTACCATAACCCCTAAATTATGGG
>JAYEFR010000176.1:0-11516 GCA_034716155.1 Thermodesulfobacteriota bacterium | reverse complement strand
CTGACAATAGTAACATAAATAAAGTTGCATCTTGACTCCTCGCAAGTTCCCTCAATTTATGAGTCTGTTCAAGATCTATCTTTATCCTCTGTGCAGTACCATTCTGCGTCTGAACAGTAGGCCTTGAATGATCAGCAGGAAGATTCAACACAGGCAGTTCGCCTCCAAGCTTATCCAGCCAGTAGGCCTCCTGCTCTTTAAAGGCATCGTTCGAGATTAACTCATTTTGCCAATAAGCAAAGTCTTTATACTGTATGTCAAGTTCTTCAAATGGTGAAGACCTCCCTTCGAGCAAGGCAATGTGGTTTATCATAGCCTCTTTTGCCAGGATACCTATAGACCATCCATCTGCAATGATATGGTGCATATTTATCACAAATGCATGTCGTGTATCAGAAAGCTTTACAATGGCCACCCTGAATAAAGGCCCCTTTTCTAAGTCAAAAGGTTTAAGTCCTACTTTATCTATTATCTCCCTTATCTTTATATCCTGCTCTTCAAAGGCAATGTCAGAGATATCAATCACAGGAAGATCCACTTCTAATGAGTCTGCTATAACCTGGACAGGTCTTCCATCTACTGTAGCAATTGTAGTCCTTAGGGTTTTATGACGATTCACAACCATCTGTAAGGCTTCCCTCAAAATTCCAAGATCAAGAGTAACATTCTCCAGCATTACTGCACCGTAGATATTGTAAAATGGACTGTCAGGGACTATCTTATCTAAGTACCACAGCCGCTTCTGGGCATGGGAGACCTCATAATACTCCTGCTTTGATAATCTTTTTATCTCCGGATATTCAGATCTTTCAACACCGGATATTACCTTACAGATACCTTCTATGGTAGGCTCTTCAAACATAGTCCGTAGTGTGATATCTACCTCCAGTTCCTTCTTTATCCTGGACGCTACCTGAGTGGCCATTAAGGAATGTCCGCCTAAATCAAAAAAGTTGTCATATATACCTACCCTGTCTACACCAAGAATTTCCTTCCAGATCTCAGCTATGGCCTGCTCGTTTTCGTTACGCGGGGCTACATACTCTTCTATACTGGTGCCCAAGTCCACCATCTTCGACAAAGAATCCCTATCTACCTTTCCATTTGGAGTCATTGGAAGCTCCTCTAGATATATCAACCCGGAAGGTATCATATAATGAGGTAATCTTTCTCTAAGGAAGCCTAAAAGCCTCTCTTTTTCCATCTCCTTTTCTGAGACATAGAATGCAATAAGTATGGTATTACCTCTATCATCTGTTTTATCCAGCACAATACATTCTTTTATGTCATCATGCTCAGATAATGCAGTTTCAATCTCACCAAGCTCTACACGATAACCCCGAACCTCCACCTGGGAGTCTCTGCGGCCAATAAAATCTATACTGCCATCTTTTAACCATCTGCCTAGATCTCCAGTCTTATAAATAAGACCATTACCATTAGAAAAAGGACTTGGGATAAATGATTCAGATGTCTTAGATGAATCATTGAGATAGCCCTTGCCAACCCCTGCACCACCTATACAGATTTCACCTGCAACACCTAAAGGCACAGGCTTTAAATGATCGTCCAATATATAAACACTTACATTGGAAATAGGTCTGCCAATAGGGGGCAAACCTTTGCTCTGGGCCCAATTATTTATATTACCTGATGTAGCAACAACAGCTGTCTCAGTAGGGCCATAGTTATTTATCAAATCAAACCCATGCTTTTTAGGAACATAACTGAGCCTGTCACCCCCTGTAAATAAGGTCTTGATTGACAAATCGGATAAATCCAGTCCGAGAAAGACCTCTGCCAATTTGGTTGGTACAAATGCCCTTGTGATTTTGTTTTTCTCGAACCAGCCAACCAGTTCTTCCGGTAACATCTGACCTAACCGTCTTTCTAGTGGAAATACACTTGCCCCCGACAACAGATAGGGCCATATCTCCCACACCACGGCATCAAACGCCACTCCTGCTATTTGAGAAGCACGATCATCTTCATTTATACCAAATGTGCTGTCATGCCAGTATGCCAGATTTACGACATTCTTATGAGTTATTAATGAACCCTTTGGACGACCGGTTGAACCCGAGGTATAGATTGCATATGCCGGGGATTCAGGATCGACCTCTGAATCAAGCCTTTCTTTACTCTCTTTAGAGATCTCAGCCCATCCGGTATCAAGGCTTATCACATCTGCCCGGGTTTCAGGCAACATATCTAATAAAGCCTTCCGGGTAAGGACAACCTTTGCACCGGAATCCTCAAGCATATACCTTATTCTCTCTTTTGGATACTCAGGGTCGATAGGGACATATGCAGCGCCTGTCTTCCACACACCAAGATAGGCTGTTATCATCTCCGGACAACGTTCTGTCACGATACCTACCAGATCTTGATTGCCTACCCCGTGCTTTTTAAGGTAGCCGGCTAATTGATTTGATTTTTTATCCAGTGCTTCATAAGTAAGTTTATCTCCATTAAAGACCACAGCAGGTCTATCCGGCGTCTTTTTGGCCTGCAACTCAAAAAGCTTGTGCATGCATATACCTGTTGGGAAATCTGCATTTGTATCATTAAATCCTATCAGCAGGCGCTCTTTCTCTTCTTTACTTAAAATATCTATCTCAGACAAAACCCTATCCGGTTTATCCACGATTTCTTTTATAAGGTTTAGATAACAAGTCATCATGCGCTCGATTGTTTCGTGCCCAAACAGATCAGCATTGTATTCAAGCTTCATGGTAATACCGCCGCTTCCTTCATATCCTGTGACACTCATATCAAACTTTACAAGGCGGTCATCACCGCTAATGTCCTTAAGGGAGACTTCTCCTAAATTAGTATCGGCAAAAGGATCAGCTGAGGCCTCTCGTACCTCAAATGTAACATCAAATACAGGGGAACGGCTTATATCTCTAGCCGGATTTAAGACCTCTACTAATTTATCAAATGGATAATCCTGATTTGCATAAGCACCTAAGGCTGTCTGCTTTACCTGCTGCAAGAAATCGGTGAACTCAGGATTACCGGATAGATCAGAACGCATGGGTAGCATATTTACAAAGAAACCAATTAATGGTTCTATCTCCCTCCTATTCCGTCCTGCTATTGGGGAGCCTACTATAATATCATCCTGTCCTGTTAGTTTATGGAGCAACACTTTAAAGGCTGCCAGGAGCAACATAAATAAGGTTATATCCTGACCCCTTGCAATCTCCCTCAATTTATGGGCCAGTTCAAGATCTATATCTATCCGCTGAGTAACACCATTTTGCGTCTGAACCTTAGGCCTTGGATGATCAGTAGGCAGATTCAAGACAGGCAGTTCTCCCTTTAGGGTATCTAACCAATAAGCCTCTTGATCCTTGATTCCCTCGCTTGTAAGGATATTATTCTGCCAATGAGCAAAATCCTTATATTGTATAGTGAGCTCTGGGAATATTAAAGGCTTCTTTTCAGACAGGGCACTGTAATTTAATACTGCCTCCTGGACCAGGATACCCATAGACCATCCATCTGCAATAATATGATGTATAGTGACTACAAAGGCATGCCTTGTCTCAGATAGCCTTATGATCTTTGTCCTGAATAAGGGGCCCTTTTCTAGATCAAAGGGTTTGAGGGACTCTTCATCTATTATCTCTCTTACCTTTGCATCCTGATCCTTAGAAGGTATCTCAGTGATATCTACCACAGGCAAATCCAGATCTAAAGAATCTGCTATTATCTGTACAGGCCCTTCATCTACTGTAGTAAATGTAGTCCTTAGTGTTTCATGACGATCTACAACCAATTGCAGGGCCTTCCTTAAAATTTCCAAGTCAAGCGTAGTATTCTCCAGCATTACTGCGCCATGGATGTTATAAAATGGACTGTCAGGCACTATCTTATCTAAAAACCATAACCTCCTCTGGGCATGAGAGACCTCATAGTAATCCTTCCCGGGAAGAGATACAATCTGCTGGTATTCCCCCTTCTCGGTGGATATCTGATGGGCTTCTACCACCTGGGCAAGAACCTCTATGGTCTGATTTTCAAAGATAGTGCGAAGGGATAGTTCTATACCCAGCTCTTGCCTTATCCTGGAGATAATCTTGGTAGCCCTGATAGAGTTTCCACCCAGGTCAAAAAAGTTGTCGTTCACCCTTATCTTGTCAGTCTGAAGGGTCTCTTTCCATATTGTAAGGAGGAATCTTTCAATGTCGTTCAACTCCCTCTCTTCTTTAGATACATTTTTTAAGGCTGCTGCCTCGCCGGAAGACATTGATTCTTCCTTTTGAATGTGTGCCTCAGTATCGTGGGAATGAAAATTCTTACCACCCACAGATACAATATCTTTGTGTCCCCCAGTGACGGAAATTCTTCCATTCTTTATAAAGCCCATATCTCCTGTGCGTAGCCATCCATCACAAAAGAGATCTTTGTTTGCCTCTGGATTGTTATAGTAGGCTTTCATCACGCTTGGGCCCTGAATCTGGATATGACCCACCATACATTCATGCAGTAGTTGATCGTTATCATCAACCACTCTTATTTTCATCCCGGGAACAGGAAAACCGAGGTCTGGAAACTCTATGCTATCTTCATCATCTTTCGTGGGGACTATTACATGCTTTTCTAAAAACAGATCCTTATCCGCCTTATGGAATACCGGTTCCCCGAATACAGGTGGAGCTGTAGCCTGGAAACAAGCCTCAGCCAGATCATAGAACATGTACATTGCCCTGGGATCAAATCCGTACCGCGAGAATTTATTCATAAATTCATGGGTTACTGCAGGTGATATAGGCTCTGAGCCATTGGAAAGTCCCTTGAGGCAGGAGAGATCGATTCCTTCAACATCCTCATCTGTTACCTGAGCTGTAAGCAACTGAATACCAAAGTCAGGGCAAGGCACATGAGTAGCCCTGTATTTATTTATTAATTTCAGGAATAAGGCTGGGTTTTCCACAAATGCCTTTGAGCCCAGATTCACCTGAGTTAAACCAACTAATGTTGGCACTATATGGAACCCAATCAACCCCATTTCGTGTGAATAGGGCATCGAATCGGCAACATGGATATCCTCTATCTTCAGGTCCATATGTGGGGATATCTTTTCTTCACTTGAAATAGAGAGCGTATCAACTACAGTCTTACCAATACCACTCTTACCAATCGCTCGTCCCAGCCGAGACTTATAAAGGTTTGTAATAGTATTACTCATAAACCCAGGCTTTTTGTGTTTTCTTATCTTTTGTTTAATCATATGAAGTAAAAAAGGCAGGGTTGATTCGAGTTCTCTTCCCTCAATATCAAGTATGCATCGTATACTAGCATCAGTAGCACTTAAAAGATTGTGGTGGGTCAGCATAACTCCCCTCGAATCTCTTTTTGAACCTGATGAAAACTGAAGATATGCTATATCATCAGGCTTGGATGAGTAATGCTTCTTATTTGGGCTGTGTTCCAGGAGTTCTTTTATGTCAAAGATCTTAACATCACCCAGGGTAGTGTAGGCCTCTTTTGGCTGATCCGCTACTATATAAACCTTATCAAGGACTTTACATGCCTTTGTAATCCCCTCCATGTCCTCACCCTTAGGCAAAGGTATGAGAACTGGTACAAAGCCACCAAGCACGGCACCCCAAAAGCCGGAAAGAAACCATTTAGAATCATCAATCTGAAAGATAACCTTAGTCCCCGGAGTAAGGCCTTTATCTCTCAAACCTCCGAGAACACATTGGGCGGAATGTAAAAGATCTGCATATGTCTGCATGTCTTCCCTGCCATGCTCATCAACATGCAAGATCCCGTTATCAGGAGAAATAATAGTAGCTACCTTCAAAACATTCGGCAGGGTCTTTATAACTGGAGCAAGAAATAAGTGTTTATCTCCCTCAGCTATAGCAAGAGGAAGGCTCTCCAATAGGCCGGTTACATCTATCTCTTTCTTCTTTTCTGGTTTGGCCTCACGCTGTTCTCCAAAAGGTTGAACTTCCTTGTCTTCTCGCTTTACTTCTTTATCTTCGAACTCCCCAGCCTCATAGCTTTCACGAAGTTTAAAGCGCTGCACCTTTCCACTGGTTGTCCTTGGGATATCACTCATAGGTACAATAGAAGTAATACCCATACCCATTTTCTTCCCCATATGCTCATTAATCTTGGTAAGCATGTCTAAAAGCTTGTCCGGGGTTCGTCTGGTCTTCATGAACAATACGATCTTCTCTGATCCCTTATCATAATCAGTCACCCCGCATATAGCCATATTCTTGAGGCCCACAAAAGGAAGGAGCTGGAGCTCTTCTTCAAGATCACTGGAGTAGTAATTCTGTCCACTTACAAATATTACATCCTTGTATCTGCCTGTTATGATAAACCTGCCATTCTTGATAAAACCTAAATCTCCTGTGCGTAGCCACTCGTCACAAAACAGATCTTTGTTTGCCTCATCATTATTATAATACCCACCTGTAACATTAGGCCCCTTGATCTGTACGTGTCCTACTACAGATTCCTTTACAACCCTGTCATCATCATCTACTATCCTTATCTCCATGCCTGTTGGAGGATATCCCTCATCCACAAACTCTATAAAGGGTTTGCCAGGCTCTGCTTCGATAGCTATATGTTCTCTAGTAAACCTTTCCCTATCAAGCCTATGACAGATCATCTTATCACTATAAGAGGGAACTGCAGCCAGCAGTGATGCCTCTGCCATGCCGTATGCAGGGGCCATGGCCTCTGGGTTGAAACCATATTTTGAGAATTTTTCTATGAACAAATCGACAGCAGCCGGGGAGATGGGCTCAGCGCCATTGTATAAAGCAAGTATGCATGAGAGATCCATGTCTTTTAGATCCTCATCCTTTACTGTAGCGACCATCCAGAGCAGGCCGAAATTCGGACTTGCAATCCGAACTGCCCTATATTTATCAACAAGCTTGAGATATAGAGTCGGATTTTCCACAAATGACCTTGTCCTCATCTTTATTTGCAATCCCCCAAAGACCATAGAGCCCAAATGCATCCCAACCAAGCCCATATCGTGGGTATAAGGAAGCCAGCTGCAAAACGCGGGAGGAGGATTCTGGACCCTTTTCCGCATATCGAACATTACATCTACCAATTCCCTCTCAAGTCTATCAGTGGCAGCCAGCAGCATACCATAGAGATTAGTGAGAAGATTTCTATGTGTAAGCACAACACCCTTTGGGTCGCCGGTAGACCCGGAAGAAAACTGGATATATGCAACATCATCAGGGCCGGGCTTATGCAGATTATCGTCACTGGTATGTTCTAAGAGATCCTGGCATGGGAATACACGTTTTATATCAAAATCTTTATAATACTCTACAGGCTGATCAGTTACAATATAAGGATTATCAAGGAGATGCCACACCTTGGTGAGTTTCCCAAAACCCTCACTAATTGGAAAACTATGCGGCAGTGTAATCGGCACAGGGGTAAAGCCCCCAAGGAGGATCCCCCAAAAACTTGAAATGAACGACCTGGGGTCATCAAGCTGCAAGATAACCTTAGCGTCTTTTTCCAATCCCTTGGCCCTTAGCCCTCCGAGTATATGTTTTGCATCCTCAAAGAGTTGGGGATATGCTTGCATATCCTCATTGCCATCTTTATCCACATATATTATGCCCCTTTGAGGAACCTCATCCGCTACACGGATTATCATTTCATTCAATGTCCTAAAATAACACTTCGGATAGACTAGAGGTTCTCCCTTAATTATAGCATCAGGTTGTTCCTCAGGTTCCCTTTCTTCCTCAGCAATGTGGCTACCTTTTATTATCTCACTTGCTTCAAACTCCTGATCCTCATATCTCTCACAAAGCTTAAAGCGCTGGACTTTACCGCTTGTTGTCCTTGGAATATCATCAATGGGTATAATAGAATCAATATCTACACCCATTTTCTTACTTAGATGCTCATTAATTTTGGATAGCATGTCTAAAAGACTACCGCGCGATTTTCCGGTCTTCATAAATAATATGATCTTCTCTAATCCCTTCTCATAATCAGTAACCCCGCATATAGCCAGATTCCCAAAGTCCACAAATGGAAGGAGCTGAATCTCTTTTTCAAGGTCACTGGAGTAGTAATTCTGACCATTTACAAATATAACATCCTTGTGCCTGCCTGTTACGGTAAGTCTACCCTCCTTGATAAAACCTAAATCACCTGTACGCAACCACTCGCCAGACAATAGATCTTTGTTTGCCTCATCATTATTATAATACTCTCTTATAACATTAGGGCCCTTAATCTGAACGTGTCCTACCACCCTTTCCTTTACAACTTTGTCCTCATCATCTACTATCCTTATTCCCATACCCATTGCAGGATATCCCTCATCTGCAAACTCTATGGAAGGAGCACCTTCTTTTGGAGATATAACAATATGCTTCTTGGAAAATACGTCTCTATTAGTGACGTGATATACACTATCCTTGCCCACAGGAGGGGCAGTGACCAGAAGTGTTGCCTCTGACATACCATATACAGGTAACATGGCCTTGGGATTAAACCCATATTTTGAAAATCTGTCTATAAATAGACGCACTGCAGCAGCAGATATAGGCTCTTCCCCATTATACAATACCTCTACACAGGAAAGATCGACATCCTTGATGTCTTTATCCTCTACCTTTGAGAGCATCCATTGCAGGCCAAAATTCGTGCTAGGGACGTGAGTGGCTCTATACTTGTCTATTAGCTTGATGTTTAAACTCGGTTCTGCCACAAAGGTCTTTGTCGATAGTTTTATCTGCAATGCCCCAACAGATAAAGGAACGAGATGAAATCCAATAATACCCATATCGTGTGAATACGGAAACCAGCTACACGTCCTTGCAGGATAATCCGTTTTTTCTGGAGGACGACCAAATAAACTATCCACTATTTTTTGTTCTTTCTCATTTGCAGAAGCCCTGATAATAGCGAAAATATTACTGACAAGATTTCTATGCGTTAATGCTATACCTTTTGGATCGCTTGTTGACCCTGATGAAAACTGCAGATAAGCAATATCATCAGGGGTTGCCTTATAAAAGCTCTGATCGCTATCATGAGAGAGCAATTCCTGAATTGGTAAAACCACTGTTGAATCAGGTTCCTTGTAAACTTCTACTGGCTGGTCAGTAATAATATGTATATCACCATGAAGCATACCCAGTATCTTTACAAGTATCTCAAAACCCTCATCAGTAATTGGGAAGCTCTTTGGCAGTGCTAAGGGTATAGGGATAAACCCACCAAGAATAGCGCCCCAAAAGGCCGTTATAAATAATCTATCATTCTCGACTTGAATAACCAGCTTATTACCAGGCGGCAAACCCTTCTCTCTTAAACCCTTAAGGACACACCCAGCCTCACGCAAAAGATCTGGATATGTCTGCAAACCTTCACCACCCTGTTCATCGACATACAAGATACCTCTGTCCGGTGCAATCTTGGCCGCAATCTGTATCATCTCTACTAGTGTAGATGGAAAGTACGGAAGTATATCAAGCTTATCCCCTTTGCTTATGGCATCAGGCAAAGAAGATAAATCCTCATCAGCTACAAACGGATACTCTACATGTTCACTCATCTAGTATTCCTCCCTAATATTGTCTGAGATGTTATGTATCACAAAATTATAAGATTGCACAATTTGTGCCTATTGCATGTTTAGGTTCATCCAGTATAACTTATTATATTTACTAAAATAAAAAAAGGCTCTCTGATATATGGAATCTCGATGTGAAAAAGTTTTCCCTAAATCTGAAATTAATTTCCACTGGGTTTCATGTCAAAATACTTTGCCTTCACGCAAAAATTTTGCTACCAGTGAGTCTCGCATGAACAATGATGTTATCGACGATGTGTTTAAAATTCTTGAGACACAGGTATCCTCCTGGCAAGAACCTGTTGTAAGCAGAATATCCCGTGAAAAGAACCCATTCAAAATACTGATCTCTACGGTATTGAGCCTAAGGACAAAGGATAAGACAACCGGGGAGGCATCCAACCGGTTATTTAATATGGCCTCCACACCTGAAAAAATGTTAGAACTTCCTCTACCCACAATAGAAAAGGCCATATATCCGGTTGGCTTTTATAAATCAAAGGCCATAAATATTATACGGATATCAAAGATTATCATGCAAGAATACAACGGGCGTGTACCCGATAACATGGATGATCTCTTGAAACTCCCGGGCGTTGGGAGAAAGACAGCAAATTTGGTGGTAATATTAGGATTCAACGGGATGGGGATATGTGTGGATACTCATGTCCACAGGATTACAAATAGATGGGGATATGTAATAACAAAGACCCCGCATGAGACAGAGATACGGCTAAGAAAAATCCTGCCTGAAAGATATTGGAAACAGATAAATGATTTCCTTGTCCCCTATGGGCAAAATTTGTGCGTGCCAATAAGTCCATACTGCTCGAGGTGTAAACTATGTGCGTATTGTGACCGAATTGGGATAAAACATTATCGATAAAAACAAGGCGACTACATCGCAATGACAATATAGGTATTATGCAAAGGTCTCAAGAATTGAATCCATTCTGTATTTCTTTTTAAGCTGATCGCTGAAAGCTGATAGCTGTTTTCATATAACCCTCCATACCAACAATTGACGAGTGTCTGGTGTATATGATAGTAAAAAGAAACTATGCCGTTATCACCATTATCTACAAAGTTGTGGCCACGCATTATATGGCGTTCATTTTTTATTCAGGGTGCCTGGAATTTTGAGGGGATGCAGAATATAGGTTTTGTGTATGGACTCATTCCAGGACTCAAAAACATCTATGGTGATAACACAGATAAAATGGATGAAGCTATAAGACGTTATATAAATTTTTTCAATACTCAGCCATATATGGCCCCGCTTATTATGGGTATGTGCTTAAACGGGGAGAAAAAGGGGAACCCTGATGCCGCCTCTCAGGCGAAAATGTCAACGGCAGGGGCTTTAGCTGCCATAGGCGACTCATTTTTCTGGGGGGCATTGAAGCCAATAATATTATTATTTGCCCTAATATGTGTAATGATTAATCTTTTATGGGGTGTTCTGCTAGCCCTTATCCTATTCAATTGTGTGCATGTATGGGTTATGACAAAGGGGTTTAAAAAAGGCTATGAAGAAGGGCCAAGCGCTGCATTAAGGATAGGCAAAATCCTACCAATGGAAAGGGTGGAACGTATAAAGTACATAATACCTTTTATGTGCGGTGTCCTCCTTTTTGTCCTGCCTTTTTATATGGGCTTAGGGGTATCATTATCCACAGGAGGGTTGCTTCTTGGTGGGTTTATAGCGTTTACGTGCATGAATCGTTTAGGGATAAATCAAATAGTGAGCTTTTACATGGGATTTATCGTCCTGGTTATATGGTTTATGGTAGGGTGAAGGAAAGTAAGGTTACGATAGCAAATGAGTTAGGGTTGCATGCGAGGGCAGCCGGGGTATTTGCCAGGGAGGCGGGCAGGTTTTCTTCGGATATAGTGATGATGAAGGATAGTATGC
>JAYEFR010000175.1:0-11547 GCA_034716155.1 Thermodesulfobacteriota bacterium | reverse complement strand
CTTATCAAGAAATCCATTGCCAACAATTACTATCACTTCTCCGTCTTTTGACCTCTTAAAAATCAGTTGAATCTAGTGGCAATCGTGAAGCTGAAATTTTTTTGCCTCTCGATTGGTTCAAGATTACCCATGACTTAAAAACCTCTTAAAAATTGAAAATCTATCAATAAGATACTTATCAAGAAATCCATTGCCAACAATTACTATCACTTCTCCGTCTTTTGACCTCTTAAAAATCAGTTGAATCTAGTGGCAATCGTGAAGCTGAAATTTTTTTGCCTCTCGATTGGTTCAAGATTACTCATGATTTAAAAAACCTCTTAAAAATTGAAAATCTATCAATAAGATACTTATCAAGAAATCCATTGCCAACAATTACTATCACTTCTCCGTCTTTTGACCTCTTTAAAATCAGTTGAATCTAGTGGTAAAAAGTGAAGCTGGAACTTTTTTTGACTCTCGACTACTCTTAATCACCCAACACTCAAAACCCAAAACTCAACACCTTTTTTACTATTCACTTCTTCATCTTAAGATCTTTTACCTCCCTCCATGCCTGTCTTATATTGGGTATGCCGCGGATATACGCAAAGCAAAGGATAAGGCAAAGGCAGGCAATAAAAGATAAGGGCCTGCCAAAGAAAAAGGCGAGCACGGGAAGTAATGGGGCAACGAGAAGAAGAGAAAATATATCGTGACGGGGGAAAAAGAAATAGATAGAAAGAAACGGGATTAAGGTGATCAGGCCTTCCCAGGGGGCAAGAGATCCTAACACTCCTATGGTCGTGGAGACACCTTTACCTCCTTTAAAATTAAGGAATAAAGGCCAGTTATGCCCGATGATTGCAGCGAATCCGCTTAAGGCTATACCATAGGGGGGCAGGCCGATCACCCATTCACTAAACAATACAGGGAATACCCCTTTGCCTACATCACAGAAGAAGGCAAGAGCGCCGGCCTTTTTTCCTGCAGCACGGCTCACATTGGTTGCCCCTACATTTCCATCCCCGAATATCCGTATATCTATTCCCTTGAGGCATTTCACGATGAGATAGCTAAAAGGAATAGATCCGCAAAGATAGCCTATGCATATCCCAAGGACTATACACATGATCAACCCCTTATTATTGGGAACTATAATTGAATTATAACCCCCCGATTGTTTATTGTCTCCTTTAAAATATACCCGCCGGGGGTACGAAGATGAATCATGAGTAATCTTGGAGTAATCATAAGGCAAAGAAAATTATTTCCATTACAAAGTAGTCATGGTATTTGGAGTGTCGAGATCATATTCATAAGAGGTAAGACAGGTGATAGAAAAAGGATCTTTGAGACGGCAGTTTGCAAGTGATAATTATTCGGGGATATGCCCTGAGGCATGGGATGCCATGAAAGAGGCCAACTATGGCCATTGTCTGTCGTATGGTGATGATGAATGGACAGGCAGGGCGTGCGACATGTTGCGTGAGGTGTTTGAGGCGGATTGCGAGGTGTTTTTTGTCTTTAATGGCACTGCGGCCAACTCGCTTGCACTGGCTTGTTTGTGCCAGTCATACCACAGCATAATATCTCATAAGACCGCCCATGTGGAGACCGACGAGTGCGGGGCACCTGCATTTTTCTCCAACGGCACCAGGATACTTCCGGCAGGAGGCGAGGGCGGAAAGATGGATCTCGATGAGGTGGAATATATAGCAAAGGCCCGGACCGACATCCATTACCCAAAACCAAAGGTGTTGAGCATTACCCAGGCCACGGAATTAGGCACGGTCTACTCAGTCGAAGAGTTGCGCGCCATAGGCGAGCTGGCAAGGAGGCTGGACTTGAGGGTGCACATGGATGGGGCACGTTTCGCTAATGCTGTGGCATCTTTAGATGTTTCCCCAAAAGAGATCACCTGGACCTGCGGCGTGGATGTGCTATGCCTTGGCGGGGTCAAGAACGGTCTTTCTGTGGGGGAGGCAGTCATCTTCTTTGATGGGAATCTGGCCTATGAGTTTGAGTACAGGTGCAAGCAGGCAGGGCAGCTCACGGCAAAGATGCGCTTTCTGGCCGCGCCCTGGATAGGCATACTTAAAGATAGGGCATGGATACACAATGCCCTGCATGCCAATCGGTGCGCACTCTCCCTTGAGAGGCAGCTGCAAGGCATACCAGGTATCAGGGTTATGTTCCCCTGTCAGGCCAACTCTGTATTCGTGGAAATGTCCCCTGCTTTAGATAGTGCGCTTAAAGAGAAAGGCTGGCGGTTCTATAGCTTTATCGGTTCCGGGGGTGCGAGGCTCATGTGCTCCTGGGACACTACGGAAGATGATATCTCTGCCCTGGTTAAGGATATAAGGGATCTGTCTTCTTAAGCTTTCAGGCGATAAATAGGCAAGTCCTTTGCAGGGTAGGATAGGGGCCTGGCTTTGTCATTTGAAGGCATCTGAAAAGGTGTCGTCAAAAGAAAGATAATCTGGTATTAGATTAACAATGGAAGAAGATCTGGACAAAAGAATAGGCATCCTGGCCCAATGGCTATATGAGTCTTCCTATCCGGTTGTCTTTACCGGAGCCGGAATCAGCACGGAATCAGGCCTTCCTGATTTCAGGGGGCCTGACGGGGTGTGGACCCGTCGGGATAAGGGGCTTGCGCCAAAATCTATTGACAAGCCATGGGATTCGGTTGAGCCGAATAAAGGACACTTCGCCATCGCGGAACTGCAAAAGATCGGGAAACTAAAGTTTTTGATCTCACAGAATATAGACAACCTCCACCTGAAATCAGGGATTCGGCCGGAATTGCTGGCAGAATTGCATGGAAACCTCACAAAACTTCGCTGCACAAAATGTGGGAGGACTATGGATCGCTCATCTGAGAAAACGATTTGTGAGTGCGGCGGGACATTGACCTCAAGCGTCGTTGATTTTGGTCAGTCCCTTCCGGAGAGAGATCTTCAGTTATCTTTTGAGCATTCGCGAAAGAGTGATCTCTTTATTTCTGTGGGTTCGTCTCTTGTAGTGACCCCTGCTGCTCTCATGCCTAGAGAGGCGCTTTCCTCCGGCGCAAAGCTTGTCGTCATTAATAAGGGCGAGACACCTTTCGACCATAATGCCAACCTGAGATTCACAGAAGGGATTGGTGATGTGCTGCCCCCTGCAATAAAGCGGCTTAAGAAGTTGATGGGTCTTTTTGAATGAGACGATATGAGCCTCCCATACGCATATACAATATTGCATATGAAGTTATCTCTAAGGGTTAAAAGATGATTAACCTTTTGAAAAAGGTCTTTGGCAAGGCTGCAGATGGTGGCGCTACGGACAACGAGCAGGATTTGCATCATGATATCAGGGTTGCAACCTGCGCCCTTTTACTTGAGATGTCTCATATAGATGGAGAGTTCAGCGAGATCGAGAGAGAAAATATCATCTCTATCCTGAAAAAGGATTATCACCTATCCGATGAACATGCTGCCAGGTTTATTGCGGCCTCAGAACAAGAACTGAAGACAAGTACTGACTTGTGGCAATTTACCAATCTTATCAATCAGAGTTATTCCTTTCAGGAAAAGACCGATGTCATTGAGGCCATCTGGAAGATTGCATATACAGATGGGAAACTCGACAAACATGAAGATTATCTGGTGCACAAACTGGCTACGCTACTTCATGTTTCCCACAAACAACTCATTGAGGCCAAACTGAAGGCAAGGGATTCGATGTCCGGAACAGTGAAGAGTGAATAGTAAAAGAAGTGTTGGGTTTTGAGTGTTGGGTGTTGAGTGATTAAGGTCAAGACTCGGGAGTCGAAAAGACAAAAGACAAGAGATAAAAGACGAAAGATAAAAGATAGTTTTATGGGAAATGTAGGGGCCTTTTGCCCTCATCGGCCTTTGCATAATACCCATATTGTCATTGCGAGCTTTAGCGAAGCAATCTCAAAGTGTCTGCAACCAATGGGATTGCCACGTCGGCCTAAAAACCTCCTCGCAATGAATATGAAAGCAATTGTGCAAAGGTCTCTTCTTATACAACTGATAGTTTTTCATTCTTCGTTGTGGCCGAAAAGGACATGCGGGTTTATATGAAATGCACGTATGCAAAAGATTCGTAAGATAATCCATATTGATATGGATGCGTTTTATGCATCCGTTGAACAGCGGGACAGGCCCGAACTCAAGGGCAAGCCCGTTATTGTCGGAGGGGATCCCCTTGAAAGAGGTGTGGCGGCGGCATGTTCGTATGAGGCGAGAAAATTCGGGATACACTCTGCCATGTCTTCTGCTAGGGCCCGCAAACTCTGTCCGCAGGCCGTCTTTCTAAGACCGAGATTCGATGTCTACAAGGCGGTATCTGCCGAGATCATGGAAATCTTTTATGAATATACCGACCTTGTGGAGCCTTTGTCTTTAGACGAGGCCTTTTTGGATGTGACGAATAATAAAAAGGGCACCCCCTCTGCTACTATGATTGCCCAGGAGATACGAAAAAGGATTCATCTAAAGGTAGGGCTCAGCGCATCTGCAGGGGTCTCTTTCAACAAATTTCTTGCAAAGGTTGCATCGGATTTTCATAAGCCAAACCACACAACCGTGGTAACCCCGGATCAGGCCCAGGGATTTATTGACAGGCTGCCCATAAGAAAATTTCCCGGGGTCGGGAAGGTAACAGAGAAAAAGATGCTGGAAAGAGGTGTAAAGACCGGCGCTGATCTTAAAAAGATAGATAAGGATGAGTTGATAAGGCTTTTCGGCAAGTCGGGGGGGTATTTCTATCACATTGCCCATGGAGAGGATAACAGGCCGGTGACTTCAGATAGGATAAGGAAGTCGATCGGCAAGGAGATAACGCTCAGTGAGGACATAGATGATAGAGATCAGATGATCGAGATACTTGAACGAATCGCCATAAAGGTCGAGACCCTGCTGAAAAGGCGGAAGATAAAGGGCAGTACCATTACCCTGAAGATGAAATATTTTGATTTTCAGGGCATCACACGAAGCATAACCCTTGAAAAACGTATTGATGAAGCAGCGATCATTATGAAACATGTAAGATCATTGCTCGATAACACCGAGGCAGGCACCAGGAAGGTCAGGTTATTGGGGATTTCCATTTCAAATTTTGCAGATGACCATAATAAAACAAAAGGGGATGAACAGCTGCTCTTGCCGATTTTCTGATCTTCTATCGCTATATAGAATTAAAATAGGACTCAACTCGGCCCTTGAATCCGCGCCCTTCCATGGAATAATTTTTCACAAATTGAGAATAAATTTTCCATGGGTCACCTAAAAGATACTATTTTTAAGATAAGTTTTTTTTGCAAAGACATGTCTATTTTTCTAATTATTTTAATTGGTTACTTATAATTAATTGGCCTATTGTGTAAATGGTATAATGTTTGCAGATGAGATTATAGGTAGGGTATGATATGTATTTGGTATGCAGTAAGGACTTTAAGAAAGCTGGGTTTAGTAATCTCAGCGGGAATTTGACATTGCGTGCAATTTTTGTTTTAGGGTTTTAAGATGAAAGACTTTGGCATAAAAGAAGAAAGGAGGTGATGGGATCAAGAAACAAGGTCTTTTGAAACGGCAATGTCAACAAAAAAACAAAAAATGAGGAGGTATAAATGAAGAATTTATCAAAGTATTCTATATGGCTGGTATTGATGCTGGCCATAGGGCTTTTTGCCAGCGGGTGCGCGGAATCGCCGTTTATTGATGCATCTGATGGTGAGGAAAGCGGCCAAATCCTAATCGAATGGTGCTGGGCAGGCGATGGAGACTATACACTGAAGAGAGCTGAAACTCCCCTGCCGGATGATACATGGACAGAAGTATATTCCGGTTCTGAGACCACATTTACCGACACCGATGCCTTGACGGATACGATCTATTTCTACAAAGTCTTTCGTGGCTCAACCGCAAGCTGGCCGGATGGTGGTTATTATGGTACTGTCACGATCCTGGACAAATATTCTACGAACCCGCTCGTTGCTAAGATAAAACTCTGGGAGCGTACTAACGGGTGCTTGCATTTCTACACCAACAAGTTGCATCCGAATCCGGCAGATGATTTTCCTATAGATGATACCATCGTTGGTTCCGATGGTGGAAGCATGGACCTGGAAATGGCTTTGGTGGCGCAGGATACATTGGATGCAGTCGCTGAATTCACGTTCAATAGTTTCAAAGACTACTGCTCGAGCAGCAATGAGGACCCGACTACCTACACCATGAACGGCTACCAGTATGCACCGGTGGATGTCGCAAACTACGATGGTTATCTCTGGGGCCATGTCGATTGGGGAAACGGCTGGCAGGTCTATGAAAATGTGGTAGTAAACAAAAACACTGAAGGCGGGCACTGGTATGTAGGCGATACAGCAAATGGGAAAGCTCGCATTAACTATCCTATACAGACTGAAGGAGTTTGCGAAGACGAATGTGATAGTGAACACTGCTGCCCATAAGTTGTAGGTAGGGGGATTCAATAGATTTGTTTAGCAAGTGAACAGAATAGAAGATATTCTGATAGCTCCCTGCTTTTGCAGGGAGCTATTTTTATGTTGTCGAGGCGGATACTGCGGGATAATCGATATAGATTGAAAAGGCCGAAATCAATCTTTTCTATCAGAGTGCAATTCGTCTTTTTGTGATCACTTGTTTTCGTTAAAGATATAGGCCCTGAAGTGGGTTGATTTCTTAGGGATATCCTCCCAATCGGTCTTGAAGTTTACGCTGCCGTATATGGCGGCCTGGCTGAATGTGCCAGGTGCAAGGGTGAGCACAAGCGTCTTCGATTCTCCCGGTTTCAGGATAAACGGATCATTGGGCGAGATTGAAGAGAGTTTTTTCACTTCCAAAGAAATATCAGTGATTGAAATTGGTGCCTTGCCGTTATTTTGCACGATAATATCGCGCTGATGGGTAGATTTCTGCTTGATTTTACCGAAATCAATAAATCGTGGCAGCACCGAAAACTTGGCAATAACCTCAGCGTTGATTGTGAGTTTTGCTCTTTTTACCTGCGGATCATTGGTATCTAAGATAACCTCTTTTCTTACTTTGCCTTCATATCTTCTGGTAGATACTTCGATGGTTATTGTGCGGGATTCTCCAGGTTTGATATCAGGCCCGCCCGGGGCCTTGGCCTTGACACCTCAACAGGGCCTGACTTTAACGCTTAATACCTTGTCCCCTGTATTTTTAATGACGAAATCATGTGCTATCTTCTCGCCTTGAGGGATTTTGCCGGCATCGAATACAGGGTCTTCAATAAATACCCTGGGATCGCCGCAAGCAGATAACAGCAGCAGCGGACTGACAAAAAAGACGGCTGCTAAAAATGATCTGAGAATCCTTGCCTTCATGTGACCTCCGGATTTCATTAGCACGTATTTTATGGTTTTTCATTTCGATTATAAAGGATATATTATTAGTATGCAATATTTATTTAAATTAAGAGTATGTAGAAACCCGGAAGAAGGTTTTATCCGTCTTAATGTGATGATATAGTTCATAAAAATTTAATGCTAAAGGGGTTAAAAAAACAATGCCCAATTGTGCAATAATGGAATACAAATGGTAATATATGCTTATGAAAAAGATTGGACTAAAAGATAGGTGAAAAGCAGACTTAGTCACATGTAATTCATTTAAAGAATGTGGGTAACTGCTCAGGATATTAGCCTGAAGGATATTAGCCTGAAGGGTACTGATATCCCCTGGGCGGCAAAGGCCGTATTTGGAGAGTATTATACTTGAATGGCTATGCTATTATGGAGTTTTGAGAGTCTTTTACCTAAAAGCCTTCAGCCTATCCACACATAGTAGTTACGAATGTGGAGGTAATGATTTGTATGAAAATAGGCACAAAGGTTTTAGGATTAAAGGGGTAAGGTTATAAGAAAATAGTTTTACGAGAACATTTTCATCCTTTTCATCTGTTCCGCCCTTGGTGGACGGAGCGGATGTCAGGCATGGGGGTTTGTATGACAAATTTAATTATTGGCTTAACCATGCTTTTTTCCTTTTCCAATGTATTGTCTGATAATGATCCATATACGGCTCAAAGGCGGCAGATGGTAATCACTCAGATTGAAAGACGAGGGGTAGACGACAAGGCCACGCTAAATGCCATGCGCTTAGTTAAGCGGCATTTATTCGTACGCAAAAGTCTAATTAAACGCGCCTATGATGACAGGCCTCTGCCGATCGGTTATGGGCAGACAATCTCTCAGCCTTATATTGTTGCTTATATGACAGAGTTAATTCATCCCAAACCACACCACAGTGTCCTTGAGATAGGCTCGGGTTCGGGCTATCAGGCAGCCGTCCTGGCTGGGATTGTTGAAAGGGTGTATACAATTGAGATTATCCCTCAGCTTGGCAATTCCGCAAAGAACAGGCTTTCAAAGCTTGGCTACACCAATGTGGAAGTAAAGGTTGCAGACGGATATCATGGGTGGGAAGAACACGCCCCATTTGATGCAATAATTGTTACTGCTGCCAGTGAGTACATCCCTCCGCCCCTGATAAAACAATTAAAGGATGGAGGAAGGATGGTGATCCCGGTTGGTTCTCCCTTTATGGTTCAGACGTTAATGCTGGTTGAGAAGAAGGGAGACAAGGTCACTACCACAGGTCTTATGCCTGTTCGGTTTGTCCCTTTCAGGAGAAGTGATTGATTCCCATGACCTTCATTAACAAACGAATCCTGTTTGCAATAGGGTTTGTCTCTGCAGCAATTATCGCATTTCAATTGGTGCTCATGCAGATACTTTCTATAGTGCAATGGTATCATTTTGCGTACATGGTCATTTCCGTAGCCTTATTGGGGTTTGGTGCAGCAGGAACTGTTTTATCTATCTTCAGAAGATGGCTATTAGAAAGGTTTGAGCTTGCTCTGCCCCTTTTGATGATTTTTTCCGGAATTACCATGGCCGTTGCCACCGGGCTTTCACAATCATCATGCATTAGATTCGATTCGTATCTATTATTTGCAGACCTTTCACATACATGGCGGCTTGCATTAACCTATCTTATATTTTTTATTCCATTCTTTTTCGGGGCCCTGGCAATTGGATTGGTTTTTGTAAGACATGTCCATCATATCGGCAGGTTATATTTTGCGAATCTAATAGGCTCAGGCGCGGGCGGGGTTGTGGCAATCTGTCTGGCCTGGATCTTCTTGCCTTCCGAACTCCCAGCAATCATTGCTGTGATCCCGATTATTTCCGGGATAATCGTTGTTCCAAAAAAATCAGGGCATTTCATACTATCGGCCGCCGCTCTTGCTGTAATAATTATCACATTCATTATTATTTATCCTCCTTGTTTAGTGCTGTCTGAATTTAAGGGTTTAAGCAGGGCACTGAATCTGCCAGAGGCAAAGATTACCCTTGAGAAGAGTAGCCCGTATGGTCTTATACAGGTAGTAGGTTCTCCTGCCCTAAGATATGCGCCTGGCTTGAGTTTAACGTATGAAGAAAGAGTTCCTATAACAAAGGCGGTGTTTAACAATGGTGACTGGGTTGGCCCTGTCATCTCGCGGAAGCAAGCAGATATTCAGCCTGTTATGGATTATACAACGAGAGCTCTTGCTTATTCCATGGGCAGGCGCGACAGGGTTTTGGTGCTGGATGCAGGTACGGGAATAGATGTTTTACACGCAATAACCAAGGGGGCAAAGGAGATTACTTATGTTGAGCCGAATTCCGCCCTGCTTGGATTACTGAAAGGAGGACATCTTAAAGAGGCTGATTCATTATTTGATAACTCAAGGGTATCCATACATAATACCAACTCACGTACATATTTGTTAACCGATACCTCTCAATATGATCTGATTATACTACCGATGGTAGGTGCCTTTGGCGGGACTTGCGGTTTATACGCGCTTTCTGAGCAGTATCTCTTTACCAGAGAGGCGTTCAGGCAGATGTGGCTCAAACTTACGCCGGATGGGGTGATAGGCATCACCTGCTGGATGGATTATCCTCTCCGTAATCCACTTAAAATCCTTTCAAGTATTTGCGAGGTATTGGAAGCGCAGGGGATAGAAAACCCAGCAGACTTCATTGCCGCTGTGAGGAGTTGGGGAACCATTAGCGTGGCTGTAAAAAGGTCCCCCTTAAACGCTTATGAGACAGGGCATATCCGTTCATTCTGCACCAGCATGCTCTTTGATCCGCTTATACTTCCTGATATAAGAGAGGCCGAGAGGGCACAATTCAATGTGTTGGCTGATAATCACCTTTTCAGGTATGTTGATGAGATCCTTTCTTCAGAAAGAGGCAGTCTTTACAAGGAGTATGATTTCAATATCAGGCCTGCGACCGATAATCGTCCTTACTTTTCGCAATTTCTGCGCTGGCAGAGCCTGCCTCACTTGGCAAGGCTCTTTGGGGAAAGGGTGCTTCCTTTCTTCGGGATTGGGTATTTAATGGTGGCACTTACACTTATCCAGATCTCAATTATTGGTGTGCTTTTAATCATCCTGCCACTTTTCAGCATTGGGTGGAGGGGAGGGAATAAGTCATGGACGGTCCTTTATTTCAGCGGGATTGGCATTGGTTATATGTTTGTTGAGATCATATTTATTCAGCGCTTCATCCTCTACCTCGGCAACCCGATATATTCAGCGGCACTAGTAATAAGTTCCATGCTGGTGTGTTCAGGGATAGGAAGCTTCATGTCATCAAAGTGGACGGGAATAAGAAGATCGCTTCCTGTTATCCTTGTTGTTATCATTGTGTTGATCTTTTGCTATGCAATTATCCTCACACCAATCCTTTTAAAGACAATCACTGTGGCCTTTGAGATAAAACTGTTACTTGCATTCCTGTTTGTGGCACCGCTTTCTTTCTTTATGGGGATGCCGTTTCCCGTTGGCATAGGTCTTCTCGCTGGAAAAGATGAAAAGGAAGTGCCGTGGGCCTGGGGAATAAATGGCTGCTTGTCGGTTGCGAGTACTGCTGTTGCCACGATTATTGCAGTGGAGATTGGATTTTTTTGGGTTATGGTCTTTGCTTGTCTGGCTTATGCCTTGCCGTTGATTGTGAGTATAAAGGGTTTATTTACACTACAGCATGTCTAATACAGTCATAAAAAATAACTGAGCCTGTCATTGCGAGGAGCTTAAGCGACGAAGCAATCTAAACCCCTAAATTTAGTAAACAGTAAACAGTGAATAGTAAAATAAGGTGTTGAGTTTTGGGTTTTGTGTGTTGGGTGATTTAAAATAGTCGAGAGTCGTGAGTCGAGAGTCGAAAAGGCAAAAGACAAGAGATAAAAGATGACGGTTTTGCAAAAAGGCCAGTATACCCCTTAACCGTCATGCTGGTGGAAGCCGGAATCCAGTCTTTTCAAGTAGTTGCAGACCATCTGGACTCCTCCCGGACTCGGTTCGGGATTTACCGGAGTGACGACTTCCAAGTAACTTAAATCTGCAAATGCGCTATAAGTTGTTAATATTTTTTAATATTTGCCAGAAATAACGAATTTGTTAAAAACATAAGTTACTTTCCATTATAATGCCGATGTGTCGGCATAG
>JAYEFR010000174.1:0-2285 GCA_034716155.1 Thermodesulfobacteriota bacterium | reverse complement strand
ACAGAAAAGACAGAGGCGGCCTGTACCTTCAGAGTTTGAAGCGCCAACAAGTCCCTCCCACTGAAGGCAACCCTGATTCATCTATGGATGTGGATAACTAAGCATTGCCTGATTTGTTGGGGGAGGGAACACTTGCTTGAAATGTTACCTTAAGAATAAATGCAAGGCCAGATATCTCAAGGATGGAGATACCTCCCCTTACAGTGTCATTTCCTTTAAATCAGGAGCCATCATTAACTTCGGCTCGGTTAGGGCTTGAATTTCCTCCACCCTCCAGCCAGGAGCAATCTCCTTTAAGACCAATCCTTCTTTTGTTACCTCAATAAAAGCCAGGTCGGTAATGATAGTATCCACACACTCCACTCCAGTCAAAGGGTAAGAGCATTTCCTGAGAATTTTTATTTCCTCTCTCTCGCTTACATGATTGCCTACGGCCACCACTCTTTTGGCCCGGCTAACCATATCCATTCCGCCACCTACGTTTGCAATCTGACGACTTCTCATATCCGGGGGAGAGAGAAACCGGGTATGATTTGCAAGGTCACCCTTTTCCGATACCTGCAAGAAACCCAGAAATGTGAAATCAACTTTCTGGACTGCCTGCATAGAGGTGAGAATATCGCTAAAAGCTAGCCCCGGATCAGGGGTTAAATAGAAACCTGATGTATCGATGAAATCATGGTCCCCTAACTCTTTATAATCCTCTAAATCGAGGGCGCTACCATACTCATAAATCCCATTCTCACTATAGTAGTGGATTACTTTACCTGGCAGGGCATAATTAGGAATTAAAGAAGTATAGCCAATGCCAAGGTTAACATTAGCCCCGTCAAATATCATCTCCGCTGCCCTTCCCAGGAAAATAGCCTCAGGTAAGCGTTCTTTCTTCAAAAGCTCTTTGACATTCATTCGCTTCTTCCCCAATCTGATGTTTGTATTGGTGTTTTTGTCTCCTATCCCCTTACCCTCTCCTGGTGCGCCTTCCAGCCAAAAGAAGTCCAGTCGAGATGACGATGATACATGAACTCGTACAGCTCCCGTGGACACATACTCTCCGGTGGTTCAGGAGGGACTTTTACCACACAATCAACGAATATAGAAGGCACCCTAATAATTTCAGGGGCAAGCTCCCCCGCCGCCTCTATCTCATCTACTTCAGCAATCGTAAATCTAGCCGCCTTCGCCAAGGTACTGGCCCAGGCTTCTTGTTGCCCTCTGAAGGTGAGGTTCCCTATAGTATCAGCCTTAAAAGCTCTGACAAGAGCAAAATCCAGAGTGATTGACTCTTCCAGATAATAGGGCTTATCATTTAAATATCTTACTTCCTTTCCCTCCTCCAGCCCTGAGCCCTTCTTGTACGGTGAATAAAAAGCAGGGACATCAAGCCCCCCGGCGGTCACTTTCTCAGCTAACAGACCCATAGGTGTTACCTCTAGCTCTGTTTCCCCAGACAAACCGGCACTCTTCAGGGGGCTATCTACTTCTGGAGATGCCAGCATTCCGTGGAAGTAGGTATACCAGATCTTTTTAACTCTCCCTTTTCGATAAATCCATCGCTGAATGACCTCCGGAGTAACCTTCTTATCCAACTCAGGTATATTCCTAAAAGCAAATTGCTGAATCTGGAGACCCGGCCCGTTTGTAACAAAAGAAAAGTCTCCTAAATCCTCTTGCTCTACCCTTTGCCAAAAAGCATCTAACAGATAGAGAGGAGTCGCTGTAATACCTGTCCAATTCGATACCCCGATAGTGCTCCTGCTGGGGATGTCCTTGATTGCTTCATCAGGGCTTGCGGCAACTTTACCTTCCATCTCCCAGCCCCTTTCAATCGGCCTTTAGAGTCTCTATTTATATTATGACTTCTCTATCTAAATAAGACTGGTTTGCCCTCAGAAAATTCTTAATATTTTACCCCGTATTACCGTGGTGGTCAACCAGCCCAGCTTCTCCCCTGGGAGTGTGTCTGAGTAATCCAAACTCGGTCAATTTTTGAAGCTGAGCGGCCAGCTGTTTTTGTTCTCTTCGAAGCTATGGTACATATTACTCGGCCAGATTTCTAGGCATGCCGCTACAGGATAATGATTTAGCAAATTATTAGCAAAACGAGGAAAGCCCTTAAGCAATATTCGACTTAAGGGCTTTTTTAGCTTTGAATTTGGTGGAGCTGAGGGGACTCGAACCCCTGACCTTTTGACTGCCAGTCAAACGTTCTCCCAGCTGAACTACAGCCCCGTGAAACATATCATTTGCGCTTTAGCGCAAATACACCCCGTATTCCCCACGGA
>JAYEFR010000173.1:0-11742 GCA_034716155.1 Thermodesulfobacteriota bacterium | reverse complement strand
AGAGAAGAACCAATGTAGATGGCGTACGCACTGTAATGCAGGCATGTCTTGACTGTGGTGTAAAGCGTGTTGTCCATACAAGCACCGTGGATGTATTGGGCTATAACCCAAATGGATTGGCGAACGAAGACTGGAAGGACTACAATTATGCAAACACTGGATACAATTATGCAGATACAAAACGCGAGGGAGAACGTATCGCCCTTTCGTTTGTTAAAAAGGGGCTTGATGTAATAGTTATAAACCCTGGTAGCATGATTGGGCCATACGATCACACCCTTCAATTTGGAAGGCTCTTTATGGATATTCGTGATGGAAAGGTCCCGGCAGTGCTTCCCGGTGGTGCACCATGGGCACATGTTGAAGAGGTAGCAAGGGCACACGTCACTGCCATGGGAAAGGGCCGGACAGGCGAAAGGTATATTTGCGGTGGTGTAAATGAGCGATACAAGGCCGTGTTTTCCCTTATTGCTGAGGCAGTAGGGGGAAGACCACCTAGGGTTACCATGGCACCCTGGATGACTGTAGGCTATGGATACTTGATGGAATTCATATCCTCATTTACCAATACACCACCTGATCTCAACCCCGGGCAGGCGCGATACATGTCTGTATTTCCTAAGTATGACTCATCAAAGGCAAAAGCCGAGCTTGATTTCAAGTGTATTCCTCTACATAAAATGATAGATGATGCCCACAGGTGGTATGTTGAGAATGGATTTCTGTAACTGAAAACCAAAGAGGATTCTCAGGAAAGGAGAGAGAGTATGTTAAGAACCAAGGAACAATATCATGAGGATTTGTTTAAGATGAGACCCAACATCTACATAGGTGGCGAAAAGGTTGGCAGAGATGATCACAGGATCATGCCCGGGATCAATGTCCTTGATTTGACCTTTGACGTAGCGCAGGATCAAGAATTTGACGACTCAAAGGCCTTGGCAATAGAACATACCTTTGGAGAGAGCTTGACAGAGGAAGGGTAGAATTTGAAAAAAGGAGTTTACTGTTGATCAAGGGAAGAGGGCATGTCGATTGGGCAGGAGGGTTTAACCAGACTGAAGGGAGATTGAGATGGCAAAAAATCCGTTACATTGCATAATGTCTCCAGGTTCTATTGCTATAGTAGGGGCAAGCGTCAACCCCATGAAGATGGGGACTATTCAGTATTTAAATCTTGTAGGCAGTGGATTTCAAGGGGATATATTACTGGTACATCCTACAGAGGATGTGATCTTTGGGAGGAAGGCTTATCCGTCTATCAAGGAGTTGCCTTATGCCCCTGAGTTGGCAATTTTGGTGGTACCAACCAAGCTGATTTCATCCATGATGGAAGACTTCGGAAGGTTGGGTACCAGATATGCGGTGGTTATCACTGCCGGTTTTAAAGAGATTGGAGAGAAGGGTGAAAGGCTGGAGCATGAGATTGTGGATATAGCCAGGCGTTATGGCATGCGTTTTCTGGGCCCGAATTGTATGGGGATCGTGAATTCCCAGCTTCCTTTAAACGCAACAGTACTACCCCTTCAGGGCTATAATGGCAAGCTGGGCATTGCCTCCCAGAGCGGAACTTATGTAACGCAAACCCTGCCGTATCTGCACAAACAGGGTATATGCCTTAGCAAGGCAATAAGCGTTGGAAATGAGGCAAATATTGATATAACAGATTGTCTGGAGTATCTGGGAGAAGATAAAGATACAAAGGTTATAGCCCTGTATATAGAGAGCATAAGACGGGCAGGACGTTTTCTTGAGCTGGCAAGAGAGATAAGCAGAAAAAAACCCATTGTTGCCCAGTATGTCGGAGGGACCGAGGCCGGTGCACGCGCTGGATCCAGCCATACAGGAGCCATGGCAGGACCTGATTATATATACGATGGTCTGTTTGAGCAGGCTGGGATCATTCGCGTGAACACCATAGAGGAACTTTATACCATAGGATGGGCGCTTGCATCCCAGCCACCCATAAAAGGGAATCGCATTGCCATACTGACAAATTCGGGTGGGCCAGGCACTGCTATTGCCAATACCTGTAATAAACATGGGCTAACTGTCCCGGAGTTCCCAACAGATCTGCAGGAAAGGGTCAGGTCGTTTATTCCTGGACATGCAATCCCAAAAAATCCTGTTGATCTTACCTTTCATACCGACGCACAAGCAATTACACAGAAAATCCCGGAAGTGCTTTTTTCATCTGATGAGATAGATGGTATTATAATTCACGGGATAATGGATACAGGTTTTTCTGAGGTGATATACCCCACATTTAAGGATATATTTAAGTGTTCAAAAGATGAATTTCGTAAGATGGGCATGATCGATCTTAGCGAGCTTGTAAAGATGCCCCGGCAATACAATAAACCCCTGGTGGTGTCTTCCTTTTTTGACCATGAAGATCACTGTATAAGGTCATTTCATGAAAATGGAATCCCCACATTTGATTCCCCTGAAAAGACAGCTCTTGCTATGGCGGCATTGTACAAGCACTACCTCATAAGGACCAGGGCCTACGATACACCAGAGAATCTCCCACCAGTACCAGAAAAAGCAAGGCAGATTATAGATAGAATAGAGACAAGGGCTGTAGATGAATATAGGGCAAAGCAAATATTGAGGGCCTATGGGATACCAACAACCGATGAAGCCCTTGTGCATACGTATGAAGAGGCCCTGAAGGGAGCCCAAGCGATAGGATATCCCGTGGCCTTAAAGGCATGTTCTCCTGATATCTTACACAAGACGGAACAAGGCCTGGTATATTTAAATATAAAAGATGATGAAGGCCTGAAAAATGCCTATGAATCTATTAAGCAAAAAGAAAGGGATATCCCTTTGCTGGTTTGCGAGATGTTGAAGGGAGATAGAGAATTGATGGCAGGGATGTCATATTTTCCAGGGTTTCCTCCATGCATAATGTTTGGGCTTGGTGGGATATTTACAGAGGCGCTAAAGGATAGGGTGATACGGCTAGCGCCTTTGAGCTATATGGATGTTATATCAATGATGATGTCCATATCTTCAAGCCTTTTACTTGGGCCATATAGGGGGATGAAGTCTGTGGACAGGGATGCTTTTTCTTCCATACTTATAAACCTTGGGTATCTGTCTCTGCACTTTCCACAGATCAAACAAATAGATCTAAACCCTATTATTGTGGTAGGTGGTTATCCTAAGGTGGCAGACGCCTTATTTATAATGGAGGGCTGAATAATGGATATTTCTAAGATCAAAGAGATGATGGATGCCTATCCTGAAGATGGGAAGCTCCCCTGTCCTGTAGCCCATTATATTGCAGCCTGGCTTTCTATCCCTCCCATTGAGGTGGGCAGGGTTGCTACCAAATCAGGCATAAGTATCTATCAATGTCAGCTTGGCCTGTTTGGTTATGGCAGAAAGGGGATATCGAGCTACAAGGTCATCGGCAAAAAGGTTGAGGTCCCGGAGGAATTCAAGACCATTGTGGAAAAAGAGGCAATTCGCCAGGGGAAGAAGGCGAAGATCTCCTGTATCCAGCTCTGGCATATCGCAGATGAGTTAGGGATAACTCGTTTTGAGGCAGGTAATGCAGCAGATGCACTTGGATACAAGATAACACCCTGCCAGTTAGGATGTTTTTGATTGGTTAAGGGGTATTAATTGATAGACCATAAAGACAGGGTTATTGGCTCTCTCTTAGGGATGCTACAATAAACATAGCAGAAAGCCTTTCCGATATAGTTGTATGATGACTACTATGAAAAATCTTTATTCCGAGCAAGAGATAGAGAAGGCCTATAAGGATGTAGATGAGCATATAAAGACAAAGCATATCATTACTAGATATTCTGCGAACACTTTAGATATAAGGGATGTAGCGCTTGGCGGCATAGACCTTTCAGGTATAAGAAGAGTATTGGACATTGGCTGTGGTTATGGCTTCTTCATTGAGAAGCTGAAGGGCTTACTCGATAGCAGGGCCGTTGTCACTGGGCTGGATATCCTGGAGAGTAATAAAGGCCCGTTTCTAAATAGTGTCGCTAAGGTGGGCTATAAAGGTAGATTTGTAAGAGGCATGGCAGAGATTATTAAGGATATGGAGGACAATGCATTTGATCTGGTAATTACAAGTTACTCCCTGTATTTCTTTCCCCACCTTATAAAAGAGATATCAAGGGTAATTCACCCGGATGGATTATTTATTGCACTTACGCATTCTAAGTTTTCTATTAATGAGGTTATAAGTCTGATGTATTCTGCAATGGAAAAGAAAGACATATTTCCCCCGGAGACAATCAGCATTCTCAGGCTATTTATGGCATTTTCCTCAGAGGATGGCTCTCTACAGTTAGAGCCTTATTTTGGGAGGGTGGAGAAGGTCATATTTAAAAATGCCCTAATCTTCCCCTTAGACAACATAGATGAGTGCATATCCTATGTGAAGACAAAACAGCATCTGTTGTTTAAGGAGTTATTCCGTGATTTTCCTAAAAAGGCTGAGGATGTGATAGATCATATCTATCAGGAGATCTATAGTCATGCTAAGCAAAAAGGTGGCTTTAAGATATCAAAGGAGGATGCTGTATTCAGGTGTCTTAATCCAAGGAAGTTTAGATGAAAAATGGTTGTCCGTGGTCCGTGGTCAGTTGTTTGTGGTATATTGGAAGGTAATTATCCTGTCCGGAGGTTTTACAACGGACAACGAGCAACGAACTACTGACAAGTATACGTACAAAACTAAAAGATCATTCAGGGCTGGATATATTTTCATCTTTTGTTGTGCCTGCCACGCAGGCAGGGGGGGTTAAATGAAGGAAAGAGAGAAGATGCCAAGGCAGAGAAAGTATTGTCCCTATTGCGGGTCAGATGTTGCGCGCAAGAACATAGGAGGCAAGCTTAGAGAGCATTGCCCTAATTGCGATACGATATTTTATGAGAATCCCCTGCCGGTTGCAAGTAGTATCCTGGTAAATGAAGATAGAGAAGTGCTGTTGGTCAAGAGAAGAAATGAGCCATACAAGGGTATGTGGTGCCTGCCTATTGGTTTCGCAGAGACAGGTGAGGATATCCATGATGCTGCGCTTCGAGAACTAAAGGAAGAGACAGGCGTAGTTGGCGAGATAGTTCGGCTCACAGATGTAGATACCATAGATAACTATTTCTATGGGAGTCTTGCCATAGTCACCTATGAGGTTAAGAAAGAGGGGGGAGAGATCATTCCCGGGGATGATGCCATAGATGCAAGATATTTCCCAATTATGGATCACCCTTCGCTTGCGTGGTCGTCCAATGAAAAGGCCATTCAGATATACATTGATTATTATAAGGACATATGGTCCATGCTTGACTCGTTTAAGCAACTTTTCCCTGAGATCAGCGCAAAAGGCAAGGTTTATGCCCCTAAGGGCAGCGCCCAGAAGACATTTTTGTCCGATATCCTCGTAAAGATTATAGACAGGGACATTGATATGATATCTGAAAGATGGGCAAAGGAGATAAAGACAGGCATACCAAATTTAAAACCCCATCTAGATACACTTGCCGGGGTAAATAAAGAGATCCTTAAAGGTGTTCAGATATGGGTGGGGGGGCATAGGCAGAAGGTCTACTTTGAGGAATTCATACATACAGGTAGAACCCTCAAAAACCTTCAAATCCCATTGCCGGATGTGCTCAATGCCATGGCATTGAGCAGAAAGGCTATCTGGATTCATGTATTAAGGCAAAAGATACTAGGCTCACCTCTGGAGATATACACGACACTGGAATTGAATAACAGGATCATACTCTTTTATGATAAGATTACACACTATATATCTTTAGGCTATTTTGAGTAGGGCTCTCCCCGGATGTGGGGAAGGTTCATTTTTGGGACGATGAGAGCAAGGATTATGCATTTTAATATGTCTCCTGGTAGAAATATTACTAACCCTGTCTTGATGGCCAGAATGATTGCCTCCGGCTTATCTAATATATACCGCATATAGATAGCCAGGTAGGGGACTCCTGCCAGATATATAACCAGCATGCCAAGGATGGAGGCAACGAAGATATTAACAGGCTTATATCCGCTGTTTTTCATAAATGACCCGACTACAAGGGGGGCAAGTATAAAGCCTATAAGATAGCCAAACGACGGCCTCAATACATACGACAGGCCGCCCCCACCGGAAAATACAGGCAGACCCAGGATGCCCACCAGGAGATATATGACCTGGCTTAACGCCCCACCCCTTGGGCCAAGGACAAGGCCTGCCATTATCACAAAGAATGATTGCAGGGTTATAGGCACCGGAGGGATGGGGATCCTTATAAATGAACCTGATGCAGTAAGTGCTGCAAATATGGCTATCAATGCTATTTTATGGGGAAAGGAAGACTTATCCATGCAAGTTTTTTATCATTGACGCATGGTTGCTGCAAGATCATTATACTGAAATGTGACTACTCACGTAGTCAGGCTGAAGGTATTTAGGCTGAAAGTACACGAAAAACACGATTGCCGCACTTTGGCGGAGAAACAGCCTAATTTTTGCATTAAACATGGCTTAAAAGCGTTCCGTATTCCCGCTTTTCCTAAATTTTCTTCAGCCTTATTTTCTATCCACCTGAGTAGTTACACTGAAATCATCATTATTGAACTATGGTAATATATATTGTATAATATGAATTTCATATCTTTTGAAAGATCTTTCAGGGGGGTGTTATGGCTATAAAAATCACATGGTTAGGCCATGCAGGCATAATGGTAAGAGGTGAATCGAAGACCCTATACATTGATCCATGGAAGGTGAAAGGAGACTATCCAAAGGCGGATATAATCCTTATCACCCATGATCATTTTGATCATTATTCAGAAGATGACATAAGGGCTCTTTCTTCGGATACCACCGTCATTGTTGGGCCAAAGAGTGTTCCTATGGCCCAAAACGTGATTGAGCCAGGCGTCTCTATAACACTTAAAGGTGTTAGTATAGAGGCTATTCCTGCCTATAATATTGACAAGGAGTTTCACCCCAAGGAGAATAACTGGGTGGGATATATCTTTACCCTGGATAACAAACGCATATACCATGCAGGCGATGCTGACAGGATACCGGAGATGAAGGGGCTTGATGTAGATGTAGCAATGCTACCTGTAGGCGGGACATTTACAATGGACGCTCCATCTGCTATAGATGCCATTAATGACATAGGGCCTAAGCATGTGATACCTATACATTTTGGCGATATTGTAGGTAGTAGAGAAGATGCAGAAGAGCTCTTGAAGGTGACAACATGTAATATCCATATCTTAGACCCGGGAGAAACGATAGATTTGGATTAGATCTATGGAAGATATCCTTTCCCATGTAAGATATACATTTCAGAATGCGCCGTTTGGGATAGTGGCCCTGGATGCTAAAGGCACTATCATATATACAAATCCCCAATTTGACTCCACTATTGAAGCAACCGAGATGCCCTTTGCAGGTAGATCTGTGTATGAGGAGATCTCCGAATTGATATGGGATGAACGTGTTAATAGGAAGATAAAAAGTCTTATCAAGACAGGTAAGCCCTTTTACATAATGATAGAGACCTTGAGCTCAGCCAAGATTAAAGGTGCGGAGTTTGCAAGTATAAACGGATATAAGCTAAGTAATATATATATACTTATGATAGCACTTGAGAGCGGAAGTTTTAAGAGAGAAAGCAGATATAAAAAGGTGATCCAGAGTGCATCTGATGCTGTCATTATTATGAGGTACGGAATAATAACTTCCTGCAATCCTGCATTTTCGAATATACTTAAGATGCCGGATCAAGAGATAGTAAATCACAGCCTGGCTGAGTTCGTAGATAAGAGTGATGAAGACACACTCTTACCATTGAAACAAGACCGGATAAAGGAATTTGTTGCAAGGGTTAGTATTGCTGCAAAGGGTGGGGATCGGATATTGGAAGGGAAGTTCCATCCTATAGAAGATCGCCCTGGGACAGCCATGGCCATCTTGAGGGATGTAACAGAAAAGGTATCTTTGGAAGATAGGCTCCTGAGGCAGAATCAAGACCTGGCTATTATAAACCTTATGTCGGAAACCCTAAGTTCGTCTTTGAATCTGGAAGAAATATTGCAAGAGACTCTGGGCAGAGTCTTGGAGATCATGGATATAGAGACGGGGTGGATATACCTTTTAGATGAGAAGAAAAATAGATTAAGATGTGTATATTATCATGGAATACCAAAAGAGGTTATATCACAAATAGATGAATTGGAGCTTGGGCAGGGTATTGCAGGTAATGTGGCAGCAACAGGGGAACCTGTTATTATAGAAAACGTATCTGATGATTTGAGGGACACAAGGTCTATTATAAAGGAGGTAGGTTTGCAGACTTTTGTCTCTATCCCTTTAATGTCCGGGACCAGATTGATAGGTGTAATGGACATAGCATCTTATAGACCGAGGAGGTTTTCTCCGGAAGATAAGAGGCTTCTGGCCACCATAGGTGTTCACATAGGTATAGCGGCTGAAAATGCACTTCTGTTTAAGGAAGTAGCGAGCACTTCAAAAAAGCTCAAGAGTGCACTGGGGGTAATATGGGATCGCAACAAAGAGCTGAAAAACATTGTGTACACGGTCTCTCATGACTTAAAAAGCCCGATTATAGCGATTAACGGGTTTTGTAACCGTCTTATGAAGGCTGCTGCTGACAAGCTGGACAAAAAGGAGTTGGAATATCTCAATACAATAAGGCAAAACGGTGAACACATAGAAAAATTTGTATCAAATCTTTTAAGCCTGTCTGCTGTGGATATGCTAAAGATAAAAAACGAAAGGATTTCAGTGAAAGACATTGTTGATGATGTTATTATGCAGGTTGCCTCACAGTTGGACAAGAAACGAGGAAGAGTGGTTATAGAAGGGGACCTTCCAATAATTGAAAGCGATAAAACCAGAACAACGCAGGTATTCTTAAATTTGATATCAAATGCGATAAAATACTCTCATCCGGATAGGGATCTTCTTATCCATATAGGGTGTGAGCCTTATGGCGATATGCATGTGTTTCATGTGAAGGATAACGGGATAGGCATACCTGTTAAATATGCGGACTCTGTATTTGACATCTTTTTCAGGACGTATGAAGATGTAGCAGAGGGGACAGGGCTTGGTCTGGCTATAGCAAAAAAGGCTGTAAACGCCATGGGTGGTGAGATCTGGTTGGAATCCCAAGAGGGCATGGGTTCTGTGTTTTACTTTTCTATACCAACTGAGGGCTCTATGTCTACAGAGGGTGAGTAAACTGGAATTCCGATATAAGGATAAAACAAGAAACTATGGTGTTCAAGGAAATTTTCAGATATTTCTGGTCAGGAATTTTCGGTTAAGGGGACATCAATGTATTTGGCATAAATTTGTTCTCGGGTGATATTGAGTTCTTCTTCGGTTTTATGGACAGGGACATTGGCCAACATAAAGACTTCATGGGAGGGGAAAATCCCAAAGCGTGAACCTACAAAAACAATCAATTTGTTCCGGTTAAGCACCTTCAGCTTTCGCCGGTACATTTGCCAGGTAGTTTGTTTACCCAAGGCTTCCAGCTTCAATTGTTCCTCCTGCCATTTTAAAAACGCAGTGGTAAGGGCTTTCATAGCCATGGCCATATATGTCTGGATATACACACCTTCCTTTGTTTTCTTTGGTGGGTGCTCAAGATGCCGGTTTTGTTTAGTCTCCCGAAAAAGGTTGTTTTCAATAAGGCTGCGATTATCATAATGATCAAAGGCTATAAAGGGATCTTTCACGCCTATATTCGTCACCAGCACGACCTGCTTCTCAACAGGAGGGGTTTTGTTATCCCATGTTTTAATAACCACTGCATTTAACGGATATGCAGATTGTCCGGTTTTTCGATCGTATCGATCTTGATAGCCAAAGGTACACCCGTCTTGATTTCATAAATGGCCCAGATCTTCCACCCATAAAGGGTAACCTTCACTTTTTTGAGCTCGCCGTTTTTCCGATAACCGCGAGCCTTCACTTTGCGTTTATGAGTGACACAACCACATCCCTTGTATTTATTAGTAGTCTCATACAAAGTGGCATCACATACGGCATGAATCTTTTTTGGGAAAACATTTTGCTTTGCTAAATATCTGAATGCACCGGTTGAAGAAGGCTTCAATTCGTCTAGGTGTAATCTTGATAATAGGATTAGCGATTGTGTCCACGCACAAAGAGCCCCTGATTTCAGGTACGGGTGCCTTGCGAAGTTTAACCCCTCTTTCGCAGCTGCCATTCTTTACCTGATAGGCATTGAAACCACACATGCTCATGAGATATTTCATCGGTCAACAATAGATCACTCATTTCATCTATCGTTTTGATGGAACCCACAACCTTCATCAAGAAGACAATCGTCATCTGGATGAATGAAACATTTTTTCTTCGCTGTCTTTGCGGATCAAGATGTTCTAAAAGGGGGAAGACTTCAATCTCCTGCAGATAATTGAAGAAGGAGTCGAACAAGGTTGCCTCATCCATGGCGTAAACCACATCCATCTCACGGCAATGGAAGAGGTGACGAGCAACCTTGGCATCATCCCGTTCAGATTTTGTGCCGGAATAGTCTCTTACAGAGTGTTTCCTGCAATTGTTCCCGGGTAGTCATGGTTGGAAATTAAGCACAAAAAAAAGGGGCATGTCAAATAGACATGCGCTATTTTATCAATAATATCAACTAGTTATGGCGATTTTTATATGGCCTTAAAGGCATTCTTGTTGCTCCGGATATACCCCCCTCGTGTGTTGCCGGCTGTTCATGCAGCTACGCGGCTATAATGCGCATTGAGCCCTCTTCCAGTGGGAACATGAAAATGTAACCAAAAATCAACACCTTGCGATTTTTTTGAAAAAATTTCACTTTTTTTAATCCTTATATCGAAATTCCAGGAGTAAAGGATATCGGCTATCAGTATTCAGCTATCAGCAAGTCAACTACTATCGGCCAGAGCCGATATCTTGAGACACTTAGCACCCTGGATTTTTGTGCTTCACTGAAAGGTTATATCCCCTGATATTATTCTTGACTCTGATTGGTGAATTGTATAGGTGTTAAATCATTGGGGCCGCTAGCTCAGGGGGAGAGCGCTACCTTCACACGGTAGAAGTCACAGGTTCAAATCCTGTGCGGCCCACCAGAAATTTTGAGGACTTATAATAAAAGCGCTGACAAAAATCGAGGACAGGTCCACATTTCTACTAACAGATAAAATCTACGGTTGAATATTTACGATTGTCTGACAAAGGTCAACCGTAGACTTGCCCGTTTTTACCTTTTGAGCGAAGCCTCAGGAAATGCGTAGTAGCTTATAGCCCAGATAAAAATTCTGAAAATAACCTTTCGTACTGTAAAAAACATGGTTTCATTTGCTCTACTGAATATTTGAAATAGTGGGGAGGGAAAAATAGGGTTAAAGAAATAAAAAAGGAGTACCGAACATAATTTTAGTAAGCAATGGTTAAATCAAAAAAAGGAAGGGAGGAAACTATGAAAAAGATCAATCTAATAATTGGCTCATTAATTGTATGTGTCTGCTTCATCTTTAACTTGACAGCCTATGCTGGGGATAAGGCAACCCCCAAAGAGGTAGTTCAAAAGGTCAGAACAGCGGCTGATTTTTTAAGCAAAGCAGGAAAACCTGGCTTGCCAGAATTCAATGATCCTAAAGGTAGGTGGGTATGGAAAGATACCTATGTCTGGGTTCTTGATTGTGCGAAG
>JAYEFR010000172.1:0-2297 GCA_034716155.1 Thermodesulfobacteriota bacterium | reverse complement strand
CATGATTATCACTAGATTCAACTGATTTTTAAGAGGTCAGAAGACAGAGAAGTGATAGCAATTGTTGGCAATGGATTTCTTGATGAGTATCTTATTGACAGATTTTCAATTTTCAAGAGGTTTTTTTAATCATGGGTAATCTTGAAGCAATCGAGAGGCAAAAAAATTTTGGTTTCACTTTTTACCTCACGATTTAGATATAGTCAGAGAGAAGATAACATATATTTTCATGTTTCGTTGTTAGCGCGAAGCGCTCATGTAGGTTTATTGGAAATTTTGTCTGTATTTATCTTGTATAGTAAGATATTATGTATTTCTCTGAAGGCCGGAGAGTAATTTTATTAAGGAG
This sequence comes from Thermodesulfobacteriota bacterium, assembly GCA_034716155.1. Lineage (GTDB taxonomy): Bacteria > Desulfobacterota > Desulfomonilia > UBA1062 > UBA1062 > JAGGYK01. The sequence goes on along the minus strand of JAYEFR010000172.1, from coordinate 1,948 downwards.
GTAAATATGAAGATAGTAATTTTCGGCGGCAGTGGTGATATGGCGGTAGATGCCCTTGATGAGCTCATGAAGGAAAGGGATGTAAAGAAGGTTACCATAGCAGACCTGAGTATCGAAAGGGCCAAAAGAGAGGTTGAAAGACGTGATGATCGGTTTGTGGCAACAAAGGTGGATGCTACAGACCATAATCAGGTGGTAGATGTTATGAAACAGCATGATATTGCCATGGGGTTTGTGGGGCCATTTTATTATTTTGAGAAGAAGATGGTGATTGCCGCTTTAGAGGCCGGCAAACCATACGTATCCATATGTGATGATTATGAGGCCTATCTCGATATTATAAAGTTTGATAAAGAGGCGAAGAAAAAAGGCATACATATCCTTACAGGGTGGGGCAATTCTCCTGGTCTGACTCAGGCCCTGGCCCGGAAAGGATATAACTCTATGGATGACCCAAAGAGGATCAATATACATTGGGCAGCCGGTTCTAACGAAGCCGCAGGTCCGGCAAATCTCACACATTTGTTTAATATATTACATGGCACTACCTTACAGACCATACGGGGTAAAGAGGTGGAAGTGAAAACCGGTGATGGGCGAAAAGTTGTGAGATTCCCGTTTCCTATGGGGGATTTGCCCGTATACTATACAGGCCATGCAGAGTCTGTGTCTATCCCCAGAAATCTTAAGGGCCTCACCGAGGTAACACTGCATGGCGGGGTGCAGCCCTCATATATCCCGATCCTGATAAAAATTATGGACAAGACGGGGATATTCAGTACACATGAAAGGCGTAAGGCAGCAGCAAAATTTTTCTATAAGATTGAAGGTCTTTTTGGGACAGGCGGCCTGGACAAGTCTGTGGGAAGGGTTGATGTATATGGTTTTCACAGAGGCAAGAGTGCGCATCGAACCTATACATATGTTGGCCATATAGGTATCATAACCTCCGTACCATGCACGGTTGCTACATTATGGGAACTCTCCGGTAAGTTTAAGTCAGCCCCCGGAGGGATATATTCTGCTGAAAGGCTTTTGGAAGATCCTGATCCTTTCTTAAAAGAGCTAATGAAACGTGGGGTGGATATATTCTTCTATAAGGATGGAATGGATTAAAAAGGCTTTTTAGAGCACAATAATGATGAGACATTTATGGATTCCCGTCTTCTTGATCATAGGCATTCTGGTCGGGATATTTGGCTACAGGTGGTATTTAAGCTCTCCTTATTATACGCTGTATCAGGTCAAATCCGCCATTAAAGATCATGACTGGGAGAAGTTTTGCAAGTATGTAGATGTGAATAAGGCATCTACAGGTCTTGCCAGGGACATGGCAAAGATTACAGAGAAGGCGCTTGATACTAAAGAGATGCCCGAACTTTTGTCAAAGGGGCTTTTTGCCTTAGTTGTAATAAAAATGCGCTCATCAATAAAGAATGACACAAAGTCATGGGTTATGGGTCAGGATCAGGGCAAGGGTGTGCTTGGCTCTATCTTGCCTGAGAGGGACTCTGCCAAGGACGGGAAGGTAAAAATATCCCTCACCAAGGTTACGTCCGACGATGATAGGGCCGTTGCGTTTGTTGATTTGGAATCTAAGGAGGATAAGCTTGAGTTGAAATTAGAAATGCAGAAGATAGAAAGGCGCTGGCGTATAATAAAAATTGCAAATACCTTGGAGATCGTAAAAGAAGTGGCAGAGGAAAGGGGAGGTAGGCAGTAGGGAGTAAGAAGTAAGGAGTAGGCAGAGAGAAATGAAGAGCCACATATTGCCAGTCATTGCGAGGAGTTCGCTACAGGCGGATGACGAAGCAATCCCATGAATTACAGCTAGTTAGAGAGTGCTTTGCTACATTCACCATGGCGGAACAATCTGATTGTGCTACATACTGCTTACCATAGGAAGGGAGTTTATAAATGAGGGCTGTAGTACAAAGGGTAACCAAGG
>JAYEFR010000171.1:0-11906 GCA_034716155.1 Thermodesulfobacteriota bacterium | reverse complement strand
CTTTTTAGCCCATCGTTATCCGGTCTGGACCCATGCATCAAAAGCCTCAAGGCGCCATCCAGGCGTTCATTGAAATGCGCCGACAAATAGCCGCGGCTTTCCCTGCTGAATTTGAGCGGATCTTCTCCCAGGAATTGGGAGATGGTATTCCTTATGTTATTAATCCGGATCATTATTTCAAGGCGGCTGGCAAGCGGGCCTAAGTTAAATCGCATCTTTTCAGGGACATCCTCCTGTTCCCCCTGAATCCTACTGAGTTCACCAAGGAAGGCAAGAGGTTCTCCCGCTAAGAAGTCAAGGATTGACTTTAATAACTGGTCTTGATCTGCGCTGTCATGCAGCATTTCAAGGACATCTTCAATCTTTTCTGACAGGGAATCCATCTGTGCCAGGTCGGCACCCAGATGCAGTTCGTGAAAGAAGAGATCATAAAGCTGATCAAATTTTCCCTGCTCCCGCCGGCTCTTTGCAAAGTTTGCGCGCAAAGCGGCCCTGAATTGAGACTCGTCAATCATGTCTATAAACTGAAGCTGCGTCGTGCAGTCCAGCACCTCAGACGTAGAGACCCTGAGACCTGATGCCCGGCAGCAGGATACAAATTTCAGGATGAGGTTGACCATTTAAGCCCCGCCTATTTCATAATTGCGGCTATATTCTCTTTTACCCTCTCGGAATCGACCTGATACTTGCAAATAACACTCAAGGTTTCCACCACCACATCTGCGGACAGGTCTTCTATCTGAAGGGAGATAAGAGATTGAGCCCAATCCAGGGTTTCAGAGATGCAGGGCCTCTTTTTCAAATCCAGCTCCCGTATCTTGCGCATTATATCGACAATTTTGTCCGCCAGCCTCTCCCCGATCCCGGGGATCTTTAACCTGATAATCCTTATCTCCAGTTCGCGTTGAGGGTAATCGATATAAAGATGGAGACACCTTCGTTTGAGCGCATCGCTCATATCGCGGTAATTATTCGAGGTTAAAACCACAAATGGTATGTTCACCGCCCTTTTCGTGCCAAGTTCCGGGATGGAGACCTGGAAATCACTCAACAGCTCAAGCAGAAACGCCTCAAACTCCGAATCGGATTTATCCACTTCATCCAGCAAAAGCACCACAGGTTTCTCGGAGGTGATGGCCTGAAGCAATGGGCGGGGCTGAATGAAACGCTCCGAGAAAAAGGCATCCTCCTGGGCAGCGATCAGATCCACTGCCTCAGATAGGGTCTGAGCCCCTGAGGTAATATCGTGAATCTTTTCCTTCACCATCTGGGTGTAAAGAAGCTGTTTGGCATACTCCCATTCATACAGTGCCTTTGCCTCGTCTACTCCCTCATAGCACTGCAGGCGAATCAACCTGCGGTCAAGGCTTCCGGCAACGGCCTTTGCCAGCTCTGTTTTGCCTACCCCGGCAGGCCCCTCCACCAGGATAGGCTTTCCGGCGGCCTCTGCAAGGAAGACCACTGTTGCTATCTCTTTGGATGGGATGTAGTCGGCCTTTTCCAGCCTGTCTTGGACTTCCGCCACATTTTCAAATTCCATAGTGTTCAACCTTCCTCTGCTAATCTTACAGTTGTTAACCGATATAAGATAGCCAAACATACCAACAATACCGCAAGAGGGCAAGATAATGCCTCTGCAGCATCCCTCAACGCAATCCTTGCTCCGGTCGCCATCTTTTTTGGGGGGACAGAATCTTTCAATGGATGACCCCTTACCCTGTCCCGGGGTTATCAATCTTCAATCATCAGTTTTATCTTTTCTGCCTTATTAAAATCACCTTCGTAAAAAAAGGATCCTACAAAGAATAAAATTCCTGCAATTAATGCAAACAAAGGGAGAAATGTAAGCGCTGTCCCGATATCATATCTATCAGACATGAAGCCAACAAATATTGGCCCTAAAGAGCTTCCCAGTATATGCTGAATAACTACATTAAGGCTTAATGAGGTGGCCCTTAGTCCCGGATGAACAACATCTTGCGTTACTGCGACTGCAGCAGGCACAAATGCAGCAGCAGTGACGCCGGCTGCCAAGAGAACAATATATTGCTTAGTCCCATCAAAAACCATGAGGGCAATAAAGAGTACTATTGATGTTATTATCGATGTAAGGGCTGGGAGGAGGAGTCTGGCGTTTATCCTCTTTGTATACCATTTATCTGCTATGTAGCCCCCGAGCGGGGCCCCCACAATAGCAAGGAACATAATGGCCCCGGCCTTTGTACCGGCCCTGCTCATTGATATACCCTCGGTCCTGTAAAAGTAAGTCGGCAACCAGCTCAACAGCGAAGTTGTAACAAACACATTGCCTGCAAAGGCAAGGTTGTTAAAGATCAGGGTTTTGTTTCGTGTAAATTGCCTGGCCATGTCCATCCTGCTCATCTTGACCCGGGTTTTCTCTGCTGTATTGCCAGTAGATTTTATCAGCTCAACCGTTTTATAATCCTTTACTCGGAAAAACAGGAGAGCGACTATCATACCAGGAATAGCAACAATCCCAAAGGCATGTCTCCATCCAAAATGCTCTGCGATCAGCCCACCCAATATAATCCCAAGAGCACTGCCGAGAGGTATGGAAGCATTCCAAATACCCTGTATTCTGGCCCTTTTTTCTAGAGGGAACATTGCAGATATCATTGCAGTCCCACCGGGTGCATAACCTGCCTCGCCTATACCAATAACTGCCCTTGTAGCAAACAGGTGGCTGAAATTCCTTGTGAAGGCGCAGGTCGCAGTGGCTATACTCCACAATAATCCCATAAGGCCTATGCATTTCTTTCGACTCCACCTGTCTATAAGTATTGAAGCAGGGAAGGTGAATATCAAGATAGACCAGTAGACCGCAGAAACCAGCATACCACATTGTGTATCTGATAGCCCCCAATCATGTTTTATAAAGGGGAAAAGTGACACTACAACAAGCCTGTCGATATAATCGAACATATAGAGAAGAAATAAAAGGCTCATGATATAATAGGAATATCTTTTAGATACCAAACCCTCCTGATGATTATAGTTCATGGATTTCTCCAAATTATATGTAATTACAGTATATTATTACATGCATGCCACAAGGTGTCAATGAAAACGATTTTTCTTACATGGATTCAACCATTAAGTGCTTATACTTCTTCATATCACCCTGGATGCTTCATCCTGAATTTTCCTCCTAGGTGTTGCACTTAATTATTGAATTGTGTACAACAATCTTTTGGAAAAAGGAGGAAAAAGATCTATGAGCAACCTTACTCACCTTTCAGAAGCACTTCAAACAGGAGACAGCGATCAGGTAAAGACCCTTGCCGCACAGGCCCTTAAAGAAGGCATGCCCCCCTCCCTGATCCTGGCGGATGGTCTTATCGCAGGCATGGATATAGTAGGCGCAAAATTCAAGACCGGAGAGATCTATATCCCACATGTCCTGTTTGCTGCAAGGGCAATGCATGCAGGCATGGACATCCTCAAACCCCATCTTATCGAATCAGGCGCAAGGCCAGCCGGAAAATTTATATTAGGCACCGTCAAAGGAGATCACCATGATATCGGGAAGAATCTCGTCTCTATAATGCTGCAAGGCAAAGGCTTTGAAATAATAGACCTTGGTATAAATGTGCCACCAGAGAAATTTGTAGAATCAGTCAGGGAAGATAAAGCGAACATTGTTGGTATGTCTGCCTTGCTTTCCACGACAATGCCCTCTATGAAGGATACCATAAATGCATTGGAAATAGCGGGGTTTAGGAATAAGGTAAAAATTATGATTGGCGGAGGGGCTGTAACTAAGGAATATTCAGACGAGATCGGAGCAGATTGCTTTGGTCCGGACGCAGCAACGGCAGCTGAAAAGGCACTCGATCTTGTGGGCAACGATATCTAAAGGAGGATCAATATGACGGGCAAAGAGCGTATCTTAACTGCCTTAAGCGTAAAGGAACCTGACAGGGTCCCACTATATATACATGGTATCAACGAAGCGCCCATCATTGGGATTGCCAGGCACATTACAGAAGGTCTGCCTGAACCAAAGCTGTTTCAGGAGATGAATGATCTAGAAAAGGGGAAACTTGTGGATGCCCTTTTCCTGGTTCATGAGGAATTTGAGGTCGACGGGTTCACTGCCTTTGATATTGGGCTCGAGAGTGTAGTGGATAAAGAACATGTGAAAAACGACTGGGATGTTATCTACGAGCTGAGTCCGTATGGTATTCCGATTGCAAAAGGGCATCCCATAAAAGGCCCTATGGATCTGAGGCATTATACTCCACCTAAACCAAAAAAAGATTATCTTCTCCTACTCGACCTGGCAAGAGAACGGTTTAAAGGAGACAAAGCACTGTTCTGGCTGATGAGGGGTACTTTTGTGAGGAGCTGGCACTTGACAGGTATGGAAAATCTGATGCTTCAGATGTTCGATAACCCAGGATTCGTTCATCAGATTGCACAGATGGTGCTCGATTATAACCTTCAGATGCTGGAAATGCTCTTTGAGGCCGGCATGGATGTACTTATAGTCGAGGATGATATAGCAGACAAGACATCTACCTTGGTATCACCTGAGCAATTTAGAGAGTTTATAAACCCCTATAACAAACAATTGGTTGATAAAGCCCATAAAAGGGGGCTCAAGGTGGTACGCCATAGTGATGGAAATCTATGGCCAATCATGGACATACTCTTGGAGACAGGCTATGACGGACTGAACCCCCTGGAGCCTCAGGCTGATATGGGCTTGAAAAAGGTAAAGGATTATTGCGGAGACAGGTTGTGTTTGATCGGCAACATTGATTGCGTAGATTTATTACCTAATGGGACCCCTGAGCAGGTCAAGGACGCTGTGCAACAGGCTATTAGAGATGCTGCCAAGGGGGGTGGATTGATTATAAGTTCCTCAAATTCGCTTCACCCGGGTGTAAATCCTGAGAACTGCATTGCTATGTTCGAAGAAACAAAAAAGTATGGCGTGTATGAAAAAAAGGACGCGTACTAACGCCCGCGCTGTTTAGCTGCAGCGTTAGACCGTCTTAAATATTGTATGGCTAACAATTTGTCTTAAATTCTTTTACAGCAGGAGGTACCATGAAAGAAAAAACAAAGGTTGGTATAATCATCTGTGACCGCTACCGCAGATGTGCAGGCGGGAAATGCTTTAGATCACTGCGGAACAGGGAAGGTGCATTTAGCAGGTACAAGGATATGGACGTTGAACTTGTCGGGTATACCACTTGCGATGGGTGCCCTGGTGGCAATATTGAATATGCTGTGGAGGAAATGAGAGGAAACGCAGCAGAGGTGATACATCTTGCCACCGGACTAATCGTGGGGTATCCTCCATGTCCTCATATTATTTATTTTCATGATTTTATCAAAACAAAATACGGCCTCGAAGTCATTTATGGCACTCATCCTATACCCAAAAAATATTTCAATATGCATGATCAATTGGGGACATGGGAAACCCCGGAGTGGCAAAAAATTATTCGACCAACATTAGTGACTGAGAAAATCCGTTTATCCTATGACTAGCAAACAAGCAAAGGAGAAAGGTCTGAGCCATTTTGCAGTTGCAAAGATAACGGTTTCGCAAAAAGTCCATTATACCCCTTAACCGTCATTCCGTCCCGGAGTGACGACTTTTTGCGAGTGCATCAAATTTGAAATAGCAAGAAAATCCGGGGATGGGCTCACATCTTTCATATGCCCGCATGAATTATGCAGCCAGAATTATCTGAAGATCCTCCTGTATATTTTTGAGCCTCTCGACATCCTCCTCGCTAATCTTCTCCCTGTTCTCCACACTGTCTATGCGCCTCTTGAGCATAATGAGTTCGTGCTCCACATCAGCATAAGCGCTGAGCATATCCTTGCTAAAATCAATGGCCTCAATCTCCGCAGCCTTTGCCTCAAAGGGGATTTCTCTCGGCTTGAGAAAGAGAGTCTCCCTCCAGCCCGGGACATGTGTCTGCAAACCAAACTGCTTATGGATCACCCTTGCAAGTTCTTCGCTGGCTTTTACCTCACCGTGAATGACAAATACCCCCGGTCTTGATTCTGCAAAATTGCCCACCCACTCTAAAAGATCTCTTTGGTCCGCATGTGCAGAAAACCCGCCAATGGTAAACACCTTTGCCTTTACCGCAACATCCTCCCTGAAGATCTTCACGCTCTTTTGCCCTTCGATCATCTTCCTGCCGGTTGTCCCCTGCGCCTGGAAACCGACAATGACAATGCTCGCGCCTTCCCGCCAGAGATTGTGTTTCAGATGGTGCTTGATCCTGCCTGCAGTACACATCCCGCTGCCTGCTATAATAATTGCAGATCCTGGCCTCTCATTGATGGCTATTGATTCTTTGGTGCTTGGGGTATAGTGAAGATTTGGCATGCTGAACGGATCAAACCCCTTGTTGACTATGGCCATTGCCTCTTCATCATAATACTTCCTGTTTCTCTTAAAAATCTCTGTTGCCTTGATGGCCAGGGGGCTGTCCAGGTATATGGGGATATCAGGAAGATCACCCCCGCGGTAGAATTCACCCAAGAGGTATATGATCTCCTGTGTCCTCTCCACTGCAAAGGCAGGGATGATCACCTTCTCATTATTCGAAACCGCATAGCTGATGGCCTCCAGCAGCTCTTTCTTACTGTCCTCATAGGTCTTGTGCAAACGGTTCCCGTAGGTGGATTCAACAAAAAGATAGTCTGCATCAAATACCTCGTACGGATCTTTAAGGATCATCTGGTTTGCCTTTCCTATATCCCCGGAAAAAACGATCTTTATCTCGTCTTTCCCATCCCGGACCCACAACTCCAGGATAGAGGAACCGAGGATATGCCCGGCATTTCTCAAGCGGGCACGTATCCCTTCTTCAACTCTTATAATCTGATCCCTCTCCACAGGATAAAGATGCTTCAGGCTTTTTTCTGCATCTTCTATAGTGTAGAGAGGCATTATCTCTTTATAGGCCCTCCTCTTGTTTTTCCGCGTCTGCCACTTAGCATCCATCTCCTGGACATGGGCGGAATCTAAAAGCATGATTTCACAGAGTTGTGCAGTGGGCGGTGATGTAATGATCCTGCCTGTAAACCCGTCTTTCACAAGCATGGGGATCCTTCCGCTATGATCGATGTGGGCATGAGTAAGAAACAGGGTGCTGATCCGTGACGGGTCAAAGTCCCATGCCCTCCAGTTGCGCTGCTCCATCTGCTTCCCTCCCTGGAAAAGACCGCAATCTACCAGAACCCCCTTCCCAAGAGTATTTTCTACAAGGAAGTTTGAACCGGTCACGGTTCCAGCCGCCCCGAGGCAGGTTATCTTAACCATATGTCGCTCCTTTCTTTATCAGTAGACATTGATATTGATAGACAAACTATTGATGCAATCGTAAAAAGTATCCAAGCCTGCCATTGCGAGAGTTTGAGCAACTAAGTAATCTAATGATATCATATAATTATGCTCCACAAGATTTTTCGCTTCGCCCGCAATAACGCCGTTTTAGACTTCCAAGTAACTTAAATCTGCAAATGCGCTATAAGTTGTTAATATTTTTTAATATTTGCCAGAAATAACGAATTTGTTAAAAACATAAGTTACTTTCCATTATAATGCCGATGTGTCGGCATAGCGGAGCTTTTTATGAGTTCATCATTTATTAACAATATGATATTTCTTTTTCATAACCTCAAGTTCTTTCTTTAACATCGCGACCATTTCTTTCCCTTCTCTGGTATTGATTAGGTCTTTCATCTCCCTCGGGTCTTTCTTAAGATCGTAAATTTCCGGTTCATCACGGCATACTTCCCATTCGATGTATTTATACCTCTCGGTTCTCAGGGCTTTGTGTGGTGGAACCCTTCCGCCAAAGGGAAAATCCATAAAAAGCTCATAGATAAAGGCATTTCTACCTGGTGCTGTTTTTGATTTCAGGATAGGTAGAAAGCTTTCTCCCTGCATGGTATCCGGAACAGGGATGCCGGCAATGTCAAGGAGTGTGGGAGCAAGATCAATATTTAAGACCATCTGGTCGGCTTTTCTTCCTGGTTCGGAAATCAGATTCCTTGGTGCGCGAATAAAATATGGAATTCGAATGGATTCTTCATAGGGATAATGTTTTGCATAGAGACGGTGTTCTCCCCAGATATAACCATTATCACCGGCGTAGACAATTACGGTATCATCCAGAATGCCTTTTGCCTCTAGCTTTTCAAGCAGGCGGCCAAGCTGCTCGTCAACTGAAACCAGACATTCACAATATCTGCGATATACATCGTACATATTGCCCATAGTTCCCTCAAGCCAGTTGAGATTTGTCCATGTGTTGTATTTGTCAGCTTCAGGAGCAAAGAAATGTGAAAGGTCAACATCATCATACAATCCTTTTAAATGCTCGGGGGGTTTCCAGGGATGATGGGCAGCCTTATGGGATAGATAAAGGCAAAAAGGGTTCTCTCTATCCTCATCAACAAAATCAAGGGCATAGTCGGTCAATTCTTCGGTGATATAGGGTTTTCTATTTGGTGTAAGTTTGTGGTTAACGTATAAGGGACAATTATAATAATCTCCCTGGCCATCCTTCCTGGTAAAGGAAATAAAAAGGTCAACCCCGGGAAGATGGGGGAGCTGTCCGCCGGGCATATGCCATTTGCCGATAAATGCCGTGTCATAGCCCGCCTTCTTTAAATATTCCATAAAAGTAATATCTCTTTTATCGTCCCATTTCGTGGCATTGTTCTTAACGCCATGAACAGAAGCATATTGGCCGGTCAGGAAACTTGCGCGGCTGGGACTGCAGAGGGACGTAGTAACAAAGGCATTATTGAAAAGCACACCTTCGCCTGCAATCCTGTCCATGTTAGGTGTTGTAAGAAAAGGATGGCCTACTGCACTAAGACAGTCCCAGCGATGATCATCGGTGAGGATAAAGATGATATTTGGTTTCTTTCCCTTCTGGCCACCGAAAAGATTAGTTGGTAAAGTAAAGTTTGATATCCCTGCAATGGCAGCAGCACCGCCTAAAATCTTTATGGATTCCCTTCTGGTAACAGGTTTATTGAAAATCCCTTTATCAGGGGTATTTGATGATTTTTTCTTCATTTTTCTCTCCATTTAGTTGATAAGTACATGCCAAGACATGCAAAGTGATCATAGAAAATGATTCTGATAATGATGCACAATGGAATAAACCCAGACCTGCCCTTTGATTAAACTTAAAAATACTCCTGTTAGACCTAAAACAAGCATGGTCATGACTGCAGGATGGAGTACCCTGACATCCATTGCCTTTTTCTTTACAATAAACCGGCATAAAAGATCTGCTATGGAAAACTCAACACATGTGAGACATATTATGCCAAAAGTCCAGGGGAGGAAAAAGAAATATACCATTTGCACAGGAGTGAATTGACAGGCTATCTTTGCCTCTACTGTGATGATCCATATAACAGGATTGGCAAATGCAATAATCAGTCTCTCTATAAACGAGGCCCCTCTGAAAAAGGCGATTGGTGGTCCTACAAAACCGAAGAACCATAAGGAAATAAATGTTAATGGTCCAAAGACATTAATGGAAATATCCCGTAGTATGCTTGGAGATAGCGTACTGGAAGCATCATATAAAGCGCCTGCTATCAGTTTGATGCCAACGACCAGAAGAAGAGGAACTAGAAATCGTTTTAAAAAACTCATTCTATTCATAATCAGATTCTCCCGTCTAAATAAAATCTGTGAATATAAGGAGTTATATTACAGCCAAAATTTTTTATCAATGAATAATCCAGGCGGCTGATTTTTTCACTCAAGATAGCAGGAGTCGCTACTTCAGCATAACCATCATGCATCTTTCGGGATCTCCAAGAAAGGAGGCAGGTTCGGGCGACTTCTTATGTCGGTTATGACCGGGTATCTGAAGCCAGCCTTATGCGTGTTTGTCAGTCCTTCTATCACTGACGCAATTTTACTCTTAGGCATAGTAAAAATTACCTCATGATCCTGTGTCGAACCAAAAATCCTGTCCCCGCCAGAGGGGAGAATAAATTGGCATTCATCGCTGAGGACAGTCCGCGCCGCAATGTCACCGCAGTCACCAAACCCGGTGGCTACAGCATTTGCAGAGCCTGTCCCTCCTGGCCCCCCACTTGCCGACTGAGCCAACCTCATGATCTGGGCGCTATTGCCGTAGATGACGATTACGTCCGGTTCAAAATCTGCCCGATCAAGGGTCGCTGTTAAATGGTACATGTATTTCCCCGGCTCGAATCGCTTATCTGCTTCTACTAGTCCTACGGCCCCTTCAGACAGAAAACCCATAACACTCACACCACCGACACAACACAGATCCTCCTTGCCAATAGCCATGGTCCATCCGTAGCGCCGTGTCAGACCGGTTGCCTGGCACAGGGTAATAGGATGCCCCATATCCCGCATCGGCATCCTTACTCTCTCAGGGAGTTCATCCTCTGACTGACATAACTTGAGGGCTATAGGAAAAGTTTGTGGCCTGATATACTGATTGAGAATCTCGTCAATCTTTTTTAAATCCATTGCCTCCTCCTTATACCTTATTTTCAGGGTCTTTCTATACCAATGTTCACATTTACACCGTTGCCCTTGGCCTTGCCATATTATTAAATATACCAAAATTCAAATTTATTGCTATTAAATTCACTCAGCCAAAAGTCCATATATCTTGCCACACTTATCAGTAAGGTGTCTCTCTTCATCTAAGATTTCTCACATTCGTTCGAAATGACACATTATGCAAGTTCGTTTCCATTATGATGCCGACGCGTCGGCATAGCGGAGCTTTTTACGAGTTCATAATTATTGATCTTATCATCTATGTCGCATCACTTTTTGAGCCAATCCAGGCAATATTACACTTGCCTTTCCATGCAAAAAAATGTCGGTAATTTTAGAGGAATATGTGGATTCAGATATGTTAACCTCGATGATGGTGGCCCCTGAGTCCTTAGCAGTATAAGGGATAAGGGATGCAGGCATAATCTCACCAGTTGTTCCAACTAAAAGCATTACATCGGCGTTTTCTGCCTCTTTAAGGGATAATTGGTTGGCCTCCTCTGGAATAGATTCACCAAAGAAGACAAAATCCGGTCTTAAAAGCCCCCCACACTCGGGACATATTGGCGGTAATCTTTTAAGGGATATATCTTCTGACGAAAAACGCCTAAGGCATTCCATGCATTTTAGATTCTTTATTGTTCCATGATACTCGATAACCCTTGTGCTGCCTGCTTCCTGGTGAAGGTTATCAATATTTTGTGTAATTATAGAGTGTACATATCCAGCTTTCTCCAGCTCAGAGATGGCATAATGAGCAGCATTCGGTCTGGCCTTGCCTATAAAGTCAAAGAATATCTCCTTGATCAGCTTCCAGGAGTTTAATGGGTTGCTGCGGAAATGATTTATATCAAGAAAGATTGGATTGTATTTTGCCCACAATCCATCAGGGCCACGAAATGGCGGGATGCCACTTTCAACTGATATGCCAGCTCCTGTAAAGACTACTGTACATTTAGAATCCCTAATCACAGAAGATGCCTCAATAATATTTCCCGTTACCTTATTATCTAACTCCTTCATTTGAATTGATGTAATATTAACTCTCTATTGATTTTTTTTGAATTGCGTATTTACTATAGCATTTTCTTGGCAGGTATCCAATTAAATATAAGTGTTATCCAAGAGAAACAGTTACCGATTCTGGTGAAAAATTTGATTATGATCAGTTCTATAAGAAAAAATATAAACTTTTATGCCTTCCTCTGGCATGCAACATTTCTTGCCTCAGCTCGCACACTTACCAATACAAATACAATTCTCCCTGCTATACTGATTAAATCAGGCGGAAGTAATTTCCAAATAGGCATTTTGACTGCCATAATGGTTGGTACTC
>JAYEFR010000170.1:0-2333 GCA_034716155.1 Thermodesulfobacteriota bacterium | reverse complement strand
TGAGATGATAATCTGATTCAAACATATCGACTCCTTAAGGTTCTCCCAAGTTCCGCACACTTACTGTATTGACATACTATGCTCTTGGACTCCGGTGGGCTGAAGTGATTTTTAAGTTTAAAGAAACGAGCCACTTGCAAATTCAACATCACAAAGTGGCTAATTTTCAATAGTTAGCAATCAACTATTGAAAAAAGTCGTATATGAAATTATTTTACAACCAAAAATCTAAAAACTGTTAAAAAACCTATTTTCAGGGCGTGCTTTATGGTTTTAATTTTAGGAGATGGTATTTTGACTCTGTTATTTATATAAAGCTAAGTAATAAGTTTTAAAGACTGCGTTATACAAACAGACAACACAGCAAAGGCTAACACCGAAGCTACCTTCTGGGCTCCCTGATAATAGATCTTACTACATCCATAACTATCTTTTAGATAGGCATTAACTCTTTCAACACTGGTTCGTTGATTGTAGTGTCGATCATCTGAATCATTATAGAGTCTGAGTGGCTGCAATATCTTCTTTTCACTTTTTGCTAAAGCTATTTTCTCTTTCAGCTTTTTTGAATTCTTTGGATTGATATCAATAATGGGTCTGTGATTCTGTTTTTTAGAATAATCCTTTATGATACTGGTATCATAGGCTGCATCAGCCAGATCATACAAATAGTTTACTTTCTGACTACTCTGACAAATGAGAGGTAATGCCAATGAACTATCATGCACAGAGGCTGAAGAGTAGATAGCTGTGATAGGAATATCTCCGTCTACTACGGAGAGATGAAGTTTACCTCCTGTCCATTTGTGTCGGTTTCCTTTTGAATTCTGTTTGATACTGGTATTACACTCTGTGCTTATAAGAGATAACATTTCGTCTGCTTCAGTCATGTTCTCTTGCTGTTGCAGAATACTTGGCTTTTTAGGAGGAAGCTCTTCACCTTTCTTTGGACGTCCCTGTCTTCGTTTAGGTTTAACTTCTTTTTTACTCTTCACAGATTTTTCTCTAAGTTCAATCGCTGTGGAATCGATACTGCTATAAAAGAAAAGCGTTTCACTTAAATAATTCTCTATAAAAACATCATGGGCCTTGGTTGCAATAGATTGTTGGCTGAACTCTTTAAAGACACGGCTGAATTTAGATTCACTGGGGATCTTATTATGATGTCTCCATCCACATATAACTCTTAATGTTCTATCTATTTTTAATCTGTCTATTAATGCACTTGTGGTTTGAAGATTGTACACCTGTTTTGCAACAAAGGCACGAGCCATCTCTTCTCTGTCTTTGGGAGGATTGGTGATCTGTATAGTAGAGACAAACCTTTCTATTTCGGCAAAGTCAAGGATCTTTATCAGCTTTTCCTCTTTAGGACTTAACGTGCCCATAGATTCTTCTAACTTAGGAAAAAGACTCTGCTCTAAATTAATGACTTTAAGCCACATTTTTGAAAGTGAAGGTATAATTTTTTTCATAAGCTGACTCTTTTTTCTGTTGGATTTTTATGGTAAAAAATTATAACTTTTTGAAATCAGAATCAGCTTTTTTTCTGCGTTATACTCTTAATAATCGGCTTTTTATTGGAATTTGCAAGTGGCTCTATATTATAATTAATACAAAGGAAAAAAATGAGAAAAACAATATTAGGAATGATGATATTAGGAAGTGTATTATTATTTACAGGGTGTGTTAAGCCAATTGAGGTTAAAAAATACACTCCTCCAAAAACAAAATCTGCAAGTTCATCAGTAAATGGAATACCACTACGAATTAAATATGATTTATCTGGGGATTCAACAACATTAAGATGGGTGTATAATCATATTTACAATGCAAATACAAATGAACTCCTTGCAACCGCTTGGCTACCTGGGAAAAAAGATATCAAAAATGTCTTCAAAACTACACAAAATATACATATTATGGGAACAATTGGAGACAAAGTTGTCTTTGTTTGGAAAAATGGTGGAGGAACTGCCGATGTATTTTTATCAGTGTATGACTTCTCAGAGGATAAAACTTATCACTTGCTAGGCAATGATGAGAAATTTACTATATTACAAAAAGGAAATAGTTATGTCCTTGCTGCAAATAACAAAGCGATCTCCCTTAATACACTAAAAGAGATTGTTGGTGGTGATGCAAGAGGCTATAAAACATTATCTCTTAGTTATTTTAGTGATGGAGTAAATGACCGTATTAATCATAAGAATCGTAGAACAGTATTAACCCCTGATAAAGCTTATTTCTATATTGGTTCAGCAGCTAATGCCACGGGAAGACTTGATAATCTGATGTTTGGGCAATACAGAGTATTACAAAAAGCCTATATG
>JAYEFR010000169.1:0-11997 GCA_034716155.1 Thermodesulfobacteriota bacterium | reverse complement strand
AAAGGACTATTCCCAGGCAATATTAAAAGAGGTGGAAGGACTCGGATTAAAGCTTGTATTTGAGCCCGGCAGGGTGATCGTCGGAAATGCAGGGATTTTGGTGACAAAGGTACTCTATAGAAAAGATACGCCTAACAAGACATTTATCATTGTAGATGCAGGCATGAATGATCTTATAAGACCTTCCTTTTATAAGGCCTACCATGATATATGGCCTGTAGAAATAAAAATAAAAGACGGCGTAAAGGAAAAGGTTGATGTGGTAGGTCCTATATGTGAATCCGGCGATTTTCTAGCCAAAGATAGAGATGCGCCCAGGTTTACAAGGGGCGATCTGCTGGCTGTAATGAGTGCCGGGGCATATGGTTTTACCATGTCCTCGAACTACAATTCAAGGCCGAGACTCACCGAAGTATTGGCGGATGGATCCAGATATTATGTGATAACCAAGAGACAGACATACGACGACCTTATATCCGGCGAGATAGTGCCGGAATTCATATCATGAGGGGAGAAAAACATATGTTTTCAGGGGCAATAGTTGCAATAGTTACACCATTTAAGGGCGGCAAGATTGATGAGAAGGCATTTCAGGATCTTATAAAATTTCAGATGGATGAAGGTATATCCGGGATTGTCCCGTGCGGAACCACCGGGGAGTCTGCAACCCTTACCCATAAAGAACATGAACGTGTAATCGCTATTACAGTAGAGACTGTAGGCGGCAAAATTCCTGTGATAGCAGGTACGGGTTCTAACTCTACTGATGAGGCTATAAGCCTGACCCGCCATGCAAAGTCCTTTGGGGTAGACGCCGTACTTCTAATTACACCATATTACAACAAGCCAACGCAAAAAGGCCTGTACTATCATTATAAGGCTATAGCTGCTGCCTGTGATATACCACAAATCCTTTATAATGTCCCTGGCAGGACAGGATTGGATATGAGCGCTCAAACGGTTGTAGAGCTTTCAAAGATTGATAATATCGTGGGCATAAAAGAGGCGAGTGGAAACCTTATGAAATGTGCCCAGATTATAAAGGGGGCATCTGATGACTTTGTCTTGTTATCAGGAGAAGATGGGGTGACACTGCCTATACTGTCTCTAGGGGGCAAAGGGGTTATATCAGTGACAGCAAATGTGTTGCCGAAGATGATGTCTGCCATGATAAGAAAATGGCTTGAAGGAGACATAGAAGCATCTAGAAAACTCCACTATGAACTATTAGATATGCACAATGCGATGTTCATCGAGACAAACCCCATACCTGCGAAGACCGCGCTGGCCATGATGGGTAAGATAAAAGAGGAATTTAAACTGCCTTTATGTAAGATGTCGAATTCTAACCGGGACAAACTCGCCGGCGTGCTTAGATCTTATAAATGTATATAAAAAAAGGTGTTGAGTGTTGAGTTTTGGGTGTTGGGTGATTAAGAATAGTCGAGAGTCATGAATCAAGAGTCGAGAGTTGAGAGTCAAAAAGACAAAAGATAAAAAATGATGGACTCGCAAAAAGTCGTCACTCCGGTAGATCCCGGATTGAGTCCGGGAGGAGTCCAGATGATCTGCAACTAGTTGAAAAGGCTGGATTCCGGATGCTTTTTCATACTTGGTTGTGCCCGGAAAGGACATGATAGTTTACAAAATTTGGAGTTATGAATTCTTAATTCAGAATCTATAACTCATAATTAAATAATATAGGGGTGATTACCTATGATAAAGGTCGGCGTTGTAGGAATAGGCGGGAGGATGGGCGCTCTCATATGCAAAGGGGTTGTCAATGCCCCGGATATGGAACTAGCAGGGGCACTGGAGCAGGATGGCCACCCAATCATTGGTAAGGATGCAGGGGTGGTCTTAGGTATAGGTCATCAAGGAGTGAGCATAACGAGTGATTGTAGCCTCTCATTTAAGGATGCTTCAGCGATAATCGATTTTTCCATACCAGAGGCCTCTGTTTCCCATCTGGGTTTTGCTGCCAAGACAGGCAAGGCCATGGTGATAGGCACGACAGGGTTCTCTAATGAGGAAAGGAGCACTATAGAAAATCTGGCCGCTAAGACACCTGTGGTAATGAGCCCAAACATGAGCATTGGTGTAAATGTAATGTTTAAGGTGGCAGGTTTGCTCGCTGAATTTCTTGATAACTCATACGACGTGGAGATAATAGAGGCACATCACAGACACAAAAAAGATGCACCATCTGGAACTGCAAAGAGGCTCGCCATAGAGGTGGCAAAAGCAAGGGGAATTGATCCGGATAGATGTGCGCGATATGAGCGATATGGGATCATAGGTGAAAGGCCGGCAGATGAGATAGGGATACAGACTATCAGGGCAGGTGATATCGTGGGTGAGCATACCCTTATATTTGCCGGCAGTGGTGAACGTTTAGAGCTTGCCCATAAGGCCACCTCACGGGAAAATTTTGCTCTCGGTGCATTGAGGGCTGCCAGATGGATAGCAGATAAAACCCCCGGTCTTTATTCTATGGCAGATGTGCTGGACTTTGAATGAAAATAGGCAGGGCCATTACAGAAGCAGACAACATCATATCGTGTGCCAAGGAAAATGATGGCAGGATCTGTAAATTTGACCCTGATAAAAAGGCCCTCGGAGAAGTTGTAAAGATAAAAAGATTACTGACGCCGGTAGAGCCCACAAAGATCGTTGCCGTAGGGCTTAACTACAGAGATCATGCCAAAGAATTTGATCTTAAGGTCCCAACAGAGCCGGTGCTATTCCTAAAACCACCCAGTAGCGTTATAGGGCCGGATGAAGCAATCGTGTACCCTAAGGGGGTAGGAAGACTTGATTTTGAGGCGGAACTGGCCATAGTGATATCAAAAAAATGTAAGGACGCCCCCTTTGAGTCAGCAAATGATTATATACTTGGATATACCTGTTTTAATGATGTAACAGCAAGGGATATCCAAGAAAAGGACGGCCAATGGACAAGGGCAAAATCATTTGATACATTTGCCCCCATTGGACCGTGGATCATTACTGATATTAATGATGCGGGAAACCTCAGGATCTCTTCTAAACTCAACAATGAGCTGAAACAATCTTCATCCACATCAAACATGATCTTTAATATATATTCCCTGGTAAGCTTTATCTCATCCATTATGACATTAGAGCCATTTGATGTGATCGCCACCGGTACCCCGCCTGGCGTAGGGCCCATGTCGCCGGGAGATGTCATCAGTGTTGCAATTGAAGGGATCGGTGAATTAAAGAACAGGGTGATAAAAGGGTGAACGGATACCTCGGCCTTGGCTCAAACCTCGGGGACAGGCTGAATTATTTAATGACCGCATCAAACACGCTGAATAATCATGGTGTAAAGATATTAAAGAGCTCCAGCATATATGAGACTGAAGCATCTGAGGTGAAAACACCTCAACCGAGGTATCTTAATATGGTGCTGAATATATCAACCAAATTAAGCCCATTAGAGCTACTGGATATATGTCATGTCATAGAAAAATCCCTCAAGAGAAAAAGACCATACAAGCACGCACCAAGGACAATCGATATAGACATCCTCATGCTGGATGACATATTTTTGAACACACCTTCACTAATTGTGCCCCATCCCAGCATGGAACTAAGGGCATTTGTGATTTACCCGCTTTATGAGATTGCGCCCGAATTGATCTTGCCCTCCGGAAAATATATCTCGGATGTAAAGGAAGCCTTCAAAGATGACGAAGCATTAACTATACGGAAGATCCAAGATGGAAACGGCAGGTAACAGAAAAAGAAAGATTTTAATAGCTGACGACAACCGTGATGTGAATAATGCGGTGAGAGATGTCTTGTGTGAACATGACTTTGATGTAGTCCAGGCATTTGATTGCAAACAGACTGTTAAAAGATTTGCAGAGGAACATCCGGATCTGGTGTTCTTGGATTATCGTATGCCGGAAGGAGACGGAGTAGATGTACTCGGAAAGATAAAATCTTATGATCCGAATGTCCCGGTAGTATTCATCACAGGTCAAGGGTCTGAAGAGATAGCAGTTCAGGCCATGAAGGCAGGGGCCAACGATTACATTGCAAAGCCTTTTTCTTTGGATGATATTGTAAATTGTGTCCGCAAATTGATACATGAGAGTGATGTACAAATAGAAAATATAAGGCTGAAAGAACGACTGGATTCCTACAGGGAATATCTGGCTGCAATAACCGAGACCATAGGAGACGCCCTCATCTCTACAGATGCCCAAGGGCAAATAATGTTTATGAACTTGATGGCCAGAAGATTATGGGGCGAAGAGGAAGAATTAAAAGGAAAATCTATAGATGTATTATTTGAAATGCCATCTTTAGAGGTCTCCAACGAAATCCAGAAAACATTTAGTAAAGGTAATGATCGCTTCGAAGCAGAATATGTCTTTAGGAAGGCCGATGGTTCTACGTTTACTGGTCTGCTTACTGCAAGTTCTATAAAGAGTGAGAAATACCTGGGAGGATTGATCATCGTAGTAAGAGACCTCTCAGGCATGGAAATGATGCGGAATCAAATAATAAGTGCGGAAAAGATGGCCTCTTTAGGTAAGGTAGTGGAAGGGATCTCCCATGAAATCAGGAACTCTCTTACATCCCTGGGTGGATTTTCCAGACGTTTGGATCGCAGCATAGAACCAGATACAAAGCAAAAGGTGTATACAGGGCTTATTATAGAAGACGTAAAAAGACTTGAATTTATGATAAGAAATATTGAGGAGTACGTAAATTATACAAAAATCCATGTGCCTAACTTTTTACCCTCAAATATAAAAGATGTAATAGATACTGCATTGATAAAGACATTTGAATCGGGTAAGTTCAGCGGAATTACCTATACGGTTCACCTACCCGATAAAGAAGAGGAGATCCTTGCGGATCACAATTACCTGGTCGAGGCATTCTGGCATCTGTTCGCCAATGCATGTGAGGCCATGAGAAATAATGGCACATTAAAGATAAGGCTAACTTACGAGTCATCATTCCTGGTAGTGGAGGTGGCAGATACTGGTAGTGGAATATCCGATGATGATATAAAAGATATATTCACGCCGTTTCACACATCAAAATCATCCAGCACAGGTATAGGACTTACAAAGGTGTATATGATTATTGAAGAACATAGAGGCTTTATAACCGTAAGCAGTACTGTGGGTAAAGGCACAAGGTTTAAAATATATCTTCCACGGAAACGTATATGAAAAAACAGTTTACAGGTATCAGTCTACAGGGTTCAGAAGAAGAAAGAATTAGCATGTCTCCTATAAACCTGCATGAGCGCTCCACGCTCACAACCAAGGATGAAAATATGCCCGGGATGAGAGAAACATCCATCCCTGAAAACCGACCCCTGATCCCTGACCCCTGCTTTTCTATAAACTGCTGTGCTTGCATTACTATATTCATAGTATTATTGATTATCTTATCACCTTTATCATGCCAGGCAGACATATTCATAAAAGACCTTCCTGACGGAAGCCTGCAGTTTAGCAATTGCCCCATAGATTCCGGGTGGAAAACCTATATAAGAGAAAAAAATCATCCACCAAGACAACCAAACCACATTACAATGGGTGAATTGGACAGGGCAATCTCAGATATAGCGCCTGTATATAACATTGACCCATCCCTGATAAAGAGCATTATAGAGGTGGAGTCGGAATTCAGCCCAAATGCAATGTCGCAAAAGGGCGCCATTGGCCTGATGCAGATTATGCCTGATACAGCATTTGAGATGGGTATAGATGACCCATGGAATCCCACACAAAATATCACAGCGGGCACGAAATATCTCTCCATCTTACTCAAGAAATATAATGGCAATCTACCGCTGGCACTGGCCGCTTATAACGCAGGACCAACCATGGTACAGGCATATAATGGGATTCCACCCTTCCAAGAAACAATAGATTATGTTAAAAAGGTATTAAAAAGCATAGGGAAGTAATATGGAGCCAAAAACAAATTGGGCAAATGTCTTGACTATGTCAAGGATTATAGTGGTACCAATAGTTGCTGTCCTACTCATGCATGGAGGTTTTTGGTGCTCTATTGCATCTGCTATACTATTCATTGCCGCTACCATCACCGACTCCCTTGACGGCTATGTTGCTAGAAAGTACCATATGGAATCAGACCTTGGTAAATTTCTTGACCCGCTAGCGGATAAACTCCTGATTGCGACAACACTCATACTGCTTATACCTTTAGAAAGGGCCCCTGCCTGGATAGTAGCCTTGATTGTGGCAAGAGAAGTGGCAGTGACGGGACTCAGGGGTATTGCTTCTGAAAAGAATATAATCATAGCAGCAAACTGGCTTGGCAAGTATAAGACGGCATTTCAGTGCGCAGCCCTCATTCCGCTGCTGATACACTATACCATCTTTGGCCTTCAGTTCCAGTTGGCAGGAGAATTCTTCCTTTGGATAGCCTGTTTCTTCACCGTATGGTCGGGTTTCGACTATATTTACAACTATTTCACTTACTCTAATGCACACTAAAAATAGTCGTCAGTCGATAGTCGTCAGTCAAGAGTCGATGGGATAGTCGGGAGTCGGAAAAGCATGAAAAAGTATCCAGAATCCAGGAGCCGGAATGAATTCCCCCTTTGAAGGGGGGACTTTTTCCGAAAAACGCTAAAATATGCATTTTAATCCCCTGACAACTGTTTACATATAAAATAAGTGGCCAAAAATGTAGACCAAAACCAATCCCAGGCATTGACAAGCCTCTGTTTCATGCGATAGATTCCAACACTTAAGATCTGCAGGGGGATAGAAATGGATTATAAGGAAACATTGTGTCTGCCAAAGACCGCTTTTTCTATGAAGGCACATCTCGCACAAAAAGAGCCGGAATTCATCGAGAGATGGGAAAAGATGGATTTATATCATAAGATTATGGCTGAATCATCAGGCAGAAAGAAATTCATACTCCACGACGGGCCACCATATGCCAATGGCCATATCCATCTAGGCACTGCCTTAAATAAGATATTAAAAGACATTATAATAAAATCCTTATTTATGATGGGCCACAATACCTTTTACCTTCCCGGATGGGACTGCCACGGGCTGCCTATAGAACATCAAGTAGAACTGATGAAAGGCGGCAAGGATACGCTCGATGCCGACTCCATGTCTAAGGTGGAAATACGTAAGGAATGCAGAGTCTATGCTGAAAAGTTTTTAGATATCCAAAGGTCTGAGTTTAAACGACTTGGGGTTCTTGGCCTGTGGGAACATCCTTATCTTACTATGAAATATAAGTATGAGGCTACTATTGCAAGGGAACTAGGTAAATTTATCGGACAAGGATCTGTCTATAAAGCAAGAAAACCCGTATACTGGTGTGCAACCTGCCACACTGCCCTTGCAGAGGCAGAGGTGGAGTACCAGGATCAGGTGACTCCGTCCATCTTTGTCAGGTTCAAGCTAATATCGGATATATCTGAAAAGATCCCTGAATTAAAGGGAACAGACGAGATCTATGTGGTAATATGGACTACAACTCCATGGACAATACCTGCTAATCTTGCCATAGCCCTGCATCCGGACTTTGAATATTCTGCGGTTAAGACAGACAAATATGGAACCCTTATTGTAGCTGCAGATCTGGTAGATGATGTGATGGCAGGTATAGGTGTAGAAGAGTTTAAGACCATAACAACATTTAAGGGAAGCCTCATAGAAGGCCTCAAGGCCAGGCATCCCTTATATGACAGGGAATCATTGATCATACTTGCACCGTTTGTCACACTGGATGCAGGTTCCGGGTGCGTTCATATCGCACCAGGCCATGGTGAGGAAGACTATGAAATAGGTAAGGTCTATGGCTTGGATATATATGCGCCGGTAGACGATGAAGGCAAATTTACAGATGATGTGGAAGGTTTTAAAGGTAAGTTTGTATTTGATGCAAATGATGATGTAAATGATGCGCTTAAATCCAAAGGCGCCCTGCTTTCAGTAGACCCATTCTCACATTCATACCCATATTGCTGGAGGTGCAAAAACCCGATCATATTCCGCTCAACCAATCAGTGGTTCATATCTATGGAACAAAGCGATCTGAGGAAAAAGGCCCTAAAGGCTATCGATCAGGTCAGGTGGATACCTAACTGGGGAAGGGATCGGATCTATAACATGGTAGAAAGCCGACCTGACTGGTGTATCTCCAGGCAAAGGGCATGGGGAGTGCCGCTACCTGTCTTTTATTGTAAGAACTGCGGGACTATAGTTGCATCATCTGAAATAGCAGAGCACATATCCCAAATATTTGAAAAAGAGGGCTCTGATGCATGGTTTATCAGAGATGCCAAGGAACTTATCCCGGAAGATACTATTTGCCCAAAGTGTTCCGGAAAGGAATTTACAAAGGAAAAGGATATAGTGGATGTATGGTTTGATTCCGGCGTGAGTTATGCGGCTGTGTGCGAGAAAGACGATAGATTGGGTGTGCCTGTGGATATGTACCTGGAGGGATCTGACCAGCACAGGGGCTGGTTTCAAAGCACGCTTTTGGCTTCCGTGGGCACCAGAGGAAGTGCGCCATACAGATCTGTGCTTACTCACGGCTTTGTTGTAGATGGCGAAGGAAAGAAGATGAGCAAGTCTTTAGGCAACGCAATCTCACCACAGGAAATCATCTCTAAATATGGGGCCGAGCTACTAAGATTATGGGTAAGCGCTCAGGATTATAAGAGTGATATAAGGATATCTAATGAAATCATAGATAGACTTGTAGAGACATACCGCAGGATCAGAAATACATCACGTTTTATGCTGGGCAATCTTTATGACTTCGATCCATCGCTGGATATGGCGCCACTTTCTGAGATGCTGGAGATCGACCGCTTTGCCATACATAAGACACAGGAACTTATCGAGCGTGTAAGGCATGCATATGATAACTTTGAGCCCTATGTGATATATCAGCAGATCCATAACTTCTGTGTTGTAGATATGAGTGCGTTCTACCTGGACATCATAAAAGAGAGGCTATATACATACAGGTCGGATTCGCCTACCAGAAGGGCAGCTCAGAGTGTAATGTTTATGATCCTCACTGATCTGGCAAGGCTTATAGCGCCGATCCTTTCCTTTACGGCAGAGGAGATATGGGATCACATCCCTAAATTTGATGGAAAGGAAGAAAGTATCCATTTGAGTAACATCCCTTCGGTTGATCCTACCCTCAAAGATGAGGTATTAGCCTCAAAATGGGAGAGGATACTAACCCTGCGTCAGGAAGTTTCGAAATATTTGGAGAAGGCGCGCAGGGAAAAGGTAATAGGTCATTCTTTGGATGCCGGCGTAATATTGAAGGCGGAAGGGAATACACTCAAATTTATAAAAGAGGTTGAACCCTTCTTAAGAGATGTATTCATTGTCTCTAAGGTAGAGGTCATTCCTGGCGACGGCCCGTATATAGAAAGCAGCGAGTTTAGCCGTCTTGGGATAGAGGTCAAAAAGGCCCCCGGCAAAAAATGCCGGAGATGCTGGCACTATAGCGGAGATGTAGGCCTGAATCCATCTTATCCCGAGATCTGCGAAAGGTGCGTATCTCAGATTTCATGAAACTTAACTCTTATATTAAATGGGGCCTGTTTTTTGTGCTCCCCTGCTATCTTTTCGACCAGTTGACAAAGTGGCTCATATGCAGCCACTTTAAGATAGGCCAGGGGGTCTCGATCCTGCCGGATTTCTTTGAGATTGTCCATGTTCGAAACACAGGCGCTGCCTTTGGAATCCTGCAGGGCATCCCAGGGACGCTTAGAACATCCTTTTTCTTTATAATCACCATCATTGCATGTGTAGCAATAGTCTTTATATTAAGACAAACAGAAAGACACTCAGGCCTTATAAGGATTGCACTTTGCCTTATACTTGCCGGTGCGCTTGGCAACCTTACTGACAGATTGAGATTGAATGAGGTAGTGGACTTTATAAACGTTCACATCGGCGGATATCACTGGCCCACCTTTAATATAGCTGATACCTGCATATCCATAGGTATAGTATGCCTGATACTGTATACAATAATCACAACAAAAAAAGAGCAACGTTAGTAGTCGGTAGTCAGGGGAAAACGGTCAGTATAAAAAAGCACTCCAAAAAATAATTCCCTTGGCCAAACAAGGCGATGCCGAGGTCCAAAATAACCTAGGTGAGATGTATAGAAGAGATCGAGGCGTGCCGCAGGACCACAAGGAGGCTGCCAAGTGGTACCGCAAGGCCGGCTTCTGCGGTCAAGTGAAGCAGATTGTTCTGTGATTCCTATTTAACCCAATTTTCGACTTTCAACCTTTTAACTCGTTTGAATTCCTTTTCATTGTTACTAATTAAGACTAAATTCCTGCTTAAGGCATGAGCCGCAACCAGCAGGTCGAGTGGGCCGATAGGCTCTCCGCATTTCTCCAATTGAAGAAGAATATCTCCATAAATACTGGCAGCGATTTCGTCGTATGGAAGGATTTCAAGTGGAAAGAGAAACTCTTCGATGCGCTGTTTATTTAACCTGCGATTTTTGCTTTTACTAACTCCATACTGCAACTCTGAAACTGTGATTGTTGACACACCGATTTCGCCCACATCAAACAGCTTAAACTTGTGAATGATCCCTATCGGACGTTTATTCATTATGTAAATACAGATATTGGTATCAATTAAATATTTAATCAAGGCCCTCTCTCTTTTGTTGTAGCTCCGGCTGATTTCTTTCAGTCATAAATGGTTCTTCATATTTCATTAAATTCTTTTCCCAAAGATCCCAAATAGATTGATTTTTAGAAATTAATAATACCCCTCCAGCCACTTTTTTTATATAGACTTCATTTCCATCAAATCGATAGGCTTTTGGTAAACGAACTGCTTGACTTCGTCCATTTATAAATAATTTGGCAGTTTTCATAATCGCCTCCTCTTGATTATTGGTTTATATTTAAAAGTATATACCATCTACAGAAGGTGTCAAGATATATTATGAAATATATACCTTGATTTTTTATCGGGAGGTGCGAGAAGTTTTATTATCCACGAGAAACCGGTAGAGTAGAGAGCAGGCCACTCGGCCTGCCCTCCCTCATCAAACCGTACGTGCGGTTTTCCCGCATACGGCTTTCCGATGTTATTCATCGTAAGGCATGCGCTGTCACCCATCTCGCTATAGTCGGGCTCTTGCTTGGCCTTACGATACAGCTTCCTCTGTAGTGTCCTGATCTTTTCAGGAGTTTTTAGCATTTCTGCAATCTCCTTTGTCCTCCACTCTTCGGTTGCATGAACAAAGCAGGGTCCCTTCCCTCGGGAAAGGTTATGTTGTCCTTTTCCCTCTAACGGTACTATGAATCCCTCCGACTTCCAATTCAGCCCACTGAGATTTCGTTTCCTTATACTCACTGGTTGATGACTCTCTATCATCACCGAATTGGATCTCCAGCGCTGGGCTGATTATCTTCCATTACATGCCACCCCTGCTACCACGGTAAATCCCCCTGCCCGTTTCCGTTTTCAGTACAGAGGACATCGGCCTTCCCCTTATGACCACAGGGTCGACATTTACAATAAGTAACGAGGCTACATATAGGTTCACTTGCGTTGCGGCCTGCAATTTTGCCAATTGTGAACTCACGACCCTCAGTTGCCTAAACGCCGCTCCCTTGAGCTACCAAGGTGAACGGATAATTCCTTGGACGGGACTTTAATCCGTTAGATAATCAGCTATTACTGCGAACATCAAGTCTACGTTTGACTGTTACGATTGCGATTGTCTAACAAAGGTCAACCGTAGACTTGACCCGTTTTTTTTCTAACCCAGTCACCGGCGGCGGCTTTTTGCCGTCCGGTGGACTGGCAGGTTCAAGTAAGCCGCTCCGCGGCAGGTTAACTGCCTTCAATTACAATTGCTTGATCAAATGGCTCATGGTATCTTCTCACCGGCTTGCAGGTCGGTATCTTCTACCCGACAAGGTCAAAAAAAGAA
>JAYEFR010000168.1:0-2363 GCA_034716155.1 Thermodesulfobacteriota bacterium | reverse complement strand
TCAATCTTCCTGGTAGCCCAGGTGCGGTTCAAGATTGTCTTAATGCTATAATGGGAGCCATTCCGCATGCCTTAAAAAAAATCGGCGGAGATATGAGTGACTGCACATAAGTTTCTAAAGTTATAAATTACATTAACCGATTGTCTTATAAAATGCTCTTCTTGTAAAAAAGAGGGAAACAATTTTGAGACTTAGACGCGATCTGCGATATACAGTGGAACCAAGTGATAACACAAAGGTTGTTCGGTTCCATGACTTCCAGGACCAGGAACACACCTGCCAGGTGACTGATTATTCCAGGACAGGTGTTGCATTTGTCATGGAGGACGGGAGCCTCATCTTTAAGATTGGTGATGTGATATCAGACCTGAGATTTTATTCCTTAGATAATGAAATACATAGAGGATCTGCTACCATTGTCCATGTCCAGGATGACGAAAAATGGGATAATGTAATCTCCAGGGTGGGATGCTCCTTTATTGGCGAGTTAATGGATGTGTACTCTATCATAAAGGTAGATAAAATCAGCAACTTGCAAAATGAATTCCTCGATTTTATTCAGAGTATGGCTATTGAGGAGAGTTTAGATCCGGAATTTATAAACTTGACATCTCATCTTCACTATATATTAGGTGGCTTTAAAGAAAGGCTTGATCAGGAAGAAAAAAACATCCAGGAAGAAGATGCTGAGCTAAAGCCTGCACTTTTAGAGACCTTAAGAGACCTGGCTTTTGAATCCCTATACGAAGAGCTTAACCGATATTATGACCATTTTACAAAGATAGTAGGGAGATTTGCAGATCCCAAGCAACACTTTATACACAAAGAATTTTTCCAGAAAAAACTCAACGGGCTTTTTATAAAATCCTATTTGTTTCAAAGGGCTTATACAAAACCCCTAGGATATGCCGGCGACTTCGAGATGATGAACCTCATTTACAGGAACCAGTTTGAAGGAGATAGCATCTTCTCTCAGGTTATGAATAAAATAGACTGCGAAGGCAGTGGAGCCAGGGCGGTAAGAAACCGCAGATCTTTTCTTTATGAAAAGATAGGAAGCCTGGTGATGAACTCACATAATAATACGGCTATAAAGATTGTGAGCGTGGCTTGTGGTCCTATCTTAGAATTTTATGACTTTGTCTCTAGCCTGGGTGAAAAAGACTTGCCAACAAAGATACAGTTTTTCGGTGTAGATCAGGATAAAGATGCCCTCCAAAATGCAAAAACAAGGGTCGATCCCTTACTTGCAAAAAGGGATGACATAAAGGTTCATTACGTAGAAGAAAACATAAAACGCCTTATCGTGGAGAAGGATGAAGTAAAGAGTCTTTATACAGGATCAGATCTGATTTACTCTGCAGGTCTGTTTGATTATCTATCCGAAAGGGCATCAAACAGATTAATCCACAAACTATATACGTTTTTGAATCCAGGGGGTACTTTGATTGTGGGTAATTTTGGGCCATATAATCCGCAGCGATTCATCATGGATTATGGAAGTGAGTGGTTTTTATTATATCGCTCAGAAGAAGACCTCGAGGCCCTTGCCAATGGCCTCCCTGAGGATGTGTCAATAACTGTAGAACGAGAACCAGAGGGGATAAACCTCTTCCTTATTATCAAGAAGAACCACTAGCTCCTGTTAACCCTCGCCAAAAAACTCTCGGATTTGAGCTACATCAGGCAGATCTGATAAAGAGTTCAAGCCGAAGACTTCCAGGAACCTTTTTGTTGTGACATATTGTAAGGGTCTGCCAGCCTTTATACTAACAAGATCGCTATTTACCAGGGTCCTTAGTGAAGAGGATGAATCCACCCCACGGACCTTATCAATGGTCTGTTTTGCACATGGGCCTTTATAGGCGATCACCGCTAATACTTCCATGGCTGCAGGGGATAATCTTTTGGCCTTATGTAATCTTCTAAGATGCGGTGCATATCCCTTTTTAGTCACAAACATATACCCATTAGAGACCTTCTCGATCATAAAACTCCTGTCGGATGTATCATATATCCTGTTAAGCTCTGATACTATATCCTCAATTGCCTGCCCTGTAATATCTGGTAAGACCTTTAAAATCTCTCTAATAGAAAGCGCTTCCTCCGAAGAAAATATAAGCGCCTCGATGATCTCTCTTGGGTTCATTAATTTTTAGTGCCCTCTTTTTGACCCTAACATCTTATATTCCTTATTCTGAGACATCATTATTGATGGCTTCGTAAAAAGTCCAACTTCTGCGTTGCGCTTAAATCTTTCGTCATTGCGGCGTACGGTAAGTACGCCTCATTCCTCAAGATTTGCGCGCCTTGAATTTGAAGCTTTTTACTTTGCCATCTAATTTTAACTTTTTACGAGTGCA
>JAYEFR010000167.1:0-2373 GCA_034716155.1 Thermodesulfobacteriota bacterium | reverse complement strand
CTTTTTGTCTTTGATTGCTCGAATCCCTGCTTGGGCAATGTTTTCAGGAGTCTCCATATCAGGTTCGCCGATCTCAAAATGAAGAACGCTTTTACCCTGTCTTTCCAATTCCTGAGCTTTCGCAAGCACTTCAAATGCCGCTTCCCCATATATTCTATTTGCCCCTTTGCTTAACTGTACCATATTTTAATCACCTATCTTAACCCTAGTCATCTAACCCGATTGCTTTCGCATATTTGACCAGACCGAGCTCATTTAGTTTTTTCATGGTGGGAATACCTTTTGCATTCCATCCACGGAGAGAATAGTATTCTAAAAGACTTTTCCGGAACTCATCTTCAGATAGAACAATACCCTTGGCAGGTCCTTTTGTAAAAGAATCTTTGAAGAAACGAGTTGGTAATTTATCATCAACCGGGTTTAATCCCTCTCTAAGATTGAATAATCTAATAAGATTCCATATCCGCTCTCCAGCTAATAGATAGCTCTCGACAGTATGATCAAAGCCTGATGCTAGATTCCACATTTCCACACAGTTTTCCTCTGAAATTGGAGCAAAATCACAAAGCACCAGTGAGAAGAATGCCGCACGATCGTCTTGGATATCCTTAACGAGTTTAGCCTTCTTTTCAAAAGAAAATCTATCAAGTTCCGGATCATAAAGCTCGGCCTTGGCCGTCCATGCTCTCTGATGACATCCGCCTCTGTCTGATGTTGCATAGGCCAAACCCATGCCAAATGTCCCCCGAGGATCATATCCTGGTATTTCCAGCCCTTTAACATGCACGGCATAATTTTCAGATTCTTTTCCTAATTTCTCTGAGGCAGCCTTTACTCCTTCAGCCAGAATATCGGCTACTCTACCTCTTCGATGAGCAATATCATCTATAAGCTTAGCCAGTTTCTCAGTTTTTCCCCAGCCGATATCAGTTCCCTCGAGATCATTTTTAGTGACAACACCCTTTTCATAGGCCTCAATCGCAAAACCCAGCACTCCACCTAAGGAGATAGTATCCATGCCAAGTTCATTGCATCTTTCACAGATATATGCTACATCCTCAATAGACTCTATACCCAAATTGGAACCCATAAGAGCTATGGTCTCATACTCAGGCCCCACCAATGAAACGCCTTTATGAGGTCCCGATTTGATGGAAGATTTATTCCAACATGCGATTACGCAGTTGAAACACGACCCAGAACTATCTACAATCTTTTCTTGCATGACTTCGGCATTGATCTCGGCGCCCTGCTCGAAATACCCCTCCTGGAAATTTCTAGTTGGAATGAAACCCTCGTCATTAACAGTTTTTACCCAATATGGAGTGCCATACTTCGTTCTAATTGGGACGAAATCATTTTCCTTGATTTGCTTTAAAACTTCCTTTGCTATTTTGCGAAATCCTTCAGGATCATGCAATGGAACTTTGCTATTACCATCAATAACAATAGCCTTAAGGTTTTTAGAACCCATGACTGCTCCCGATCCGCCTCTCCCTGCATGACGGTGTCCATCAATGGTTATGGCTGAGAACTTCACAAGGTTTTCACCTGCCGGTCCGATAAGAGCAGTTTTCACTCGTCCTTCAGTTTGCTGAAGCCATTTATGTGTTTCAAGACACTCCTTCCCCCATATTTCAGAAGCATCTTTGAACCCAACCGAATCATTATTTATAATAACATAAACTGGTGTATTAGATCGTCCTTTGATTATTATGAAGTCCCAGCCTGCTTTCTTTATTTCTGCAGCGAAGATACCGCCAAAATGCGAATCAAGATAAAGACCAGTCTGGGGAGATTTGGTAATTACAGTCCCTCGGCCAGATGTCTGAGCTGAAGTACCCGTAAGGGGTCCAGTTGTAAATATTAAAAGATTTTCTGGTGATAAAGGATCAGTTTTTTTGGGGAGCTTGTCAAATAAGATCTTAGCTCCAAGACCCTTAGCGCCAATAAAATTCTTTGCATTATCTAGATTAGTATTTTCAACAGTTGTTGTTTGATTTTTCAAATTAACAACAAGTATTTTTCCTGTATATCCACCGCTCATCTAACCACTCAACTTACGATTTATATTCAAAAGATCAATAAGAAGTGAAAAACCGGTTTCACGACGACCGGCACCAGGTCCAATAATAGTAACCGAGCCCAATTCATCGGTGTGATAGGTCAATGCATTTATAGCTTCACATACGCCAGCCAGAGGGTCACTAAGAGGTAACTTTTCTGGCCAAACCTTTGCCTTTACAGAACCGTCGGGTTGGACATCTGCACTTCCAATGAGCTTCCATCGTTTCCCCTCTGTCTTTGCCTTATTAACATCTTCTGCAGTGATTTCAGTTATGCCTTTTCTTTTTACATCTTTCCAACTTAGAT
>JAYEFR010000166.1:0-2398 GCA_034716155.1 Thermodesulfobacteriota bacterium | reverse complement strand
TCGGCAAGGGCACAGGCCTGGGGCTTAGCATAACCTATGACATAGTAAAAAAGCATGGTGGAGAAATCAAGGTGGAAAGCCAGGTAGGGAAGGGCACGACCTTTACTATAAACATCCCTGTTGTGGATGAAGAATAAGATGTCAAAGCATCAGATCGGAAAGGAGAAGATACAAACTCTTTTCAAGGTTGGCTATAGAGAGATCTTTGCATAATACGCATATTGTCATTGCGAGCGAAGCGAAGCAATCTCTAACACATAGAAGATAAAAGAGATTGCCACGTCGCTTAAGCTTCTCGCAATGACGGAGTAGATAATTATGCAAAGGGCTCAGAAAATGAAAGAGAAGGAGGATAACGGTGATTTTCTCAAGAAGGCAGTTTTTCAAGGGTTTAGCAGGTTTTATTGGTGCAGTCGGCCTTCAGGGCGTTTTTAAAGGGGATGTGGTCTATGCGGCTGAAAAAAGTCCTATTAGGGATGGCAAGGTTGGCATTGAATGGTTAGGTCATGGAAGTTTTCTATTCATCTCGTGCAAGGGAAAGAAGATCTTGTTTGATCCATGGATAAGCACAAATCCGAAATGTCCGGGCAAATATAGAAAAGAAATGGCCTTTAGCTCAGTGGATTTCATTTTATGGACGCATGGCCATGTAGACCATTTTATGTTGTCCGATGCCAAAGAGCTTATAGCCGCCTACAACCCAAAGGTTGTGGCCCCATGGGAGCTCAGCTTTTTTATTAAGGCTCAAATCCCGAAGGCTGATTGTCAGACCTTTACGTTAGGTAATAAAGGAGCAACAGCCGATTTTGACGGAATCAAGATAACCATGGTTGAGGCCTTTCATTCTGCCGGCGCCCAGCTCACCGGGTTCGAGGGGGCCAACCGTTTTGTCGGGGAGGCGGTTGGCTATATCATGGAGTTTGAAAATGGTCTCAAGATTTACCACTCCGGAGATACCTCTTTGATGGGGGACATGAAGACCATTATTGGGGATTTTTACAAGCCCGACATAGCTATTTTGCCTATCGGCGGGGTATTCACCATGGGGCCTGATGAGGCGGCCTTTGCCTGCAAGATGATCAGGCCGAGGATAGTTATACCGGAGCACTACTCTACATTCCCGGTCCTTGTTCAAACCAGCGACGGCTTTAAGAAACAGGTTAGTAAAAAAGCCCCTCAGGTTAAGGTGCTGGATCTGAAGCCGGGTCTAAGGGTTGACGTATAGGAAGCCAGGCCAGGAGAAATATTTTATGAATCATCAAGGCCAAGATGATGAATTCCACATCAGAATATCGATTCTCCACAAGATAATAATCCTTGTAGCAATGCTCATTCTTATGGCAGTGGGGATAAGCACCTATTTGGCAGTCAAGACAGAGTCTGAGGTTCTAACCAAAGGATTAATTCATACAAGCAGACATATAGTTATGGGCATTTCCTCCGGTGCTCAAAGTGCGTTTGGGTCCTTAAACTGGATCTTTGTAGAAAAGATGTTAAAGGAGAGTACCGAATATGAATTGCATGAAGTAATTTATTCCAAGGTTGTTAAACCTGATGGGGAGGTCTATATGGCCAACGACAGGAAATATTACGGAGATATAGTGGATGCCTCCCTCCTTGTTGAAAAGGAAACCTTGCTGGATAACTGGTTTTTCCCGGAGTTTAAAGAGTATGGAATGTTACTGGTTCGTCCCTTCACTATAGGCAAAGATAGGTGGCACACCATACTCGGGATTTCTTTGAAATCAGTGGAGAAGGCCACCAGGGATTTAGTAATCCGCAACATAGCATGGGGAGGCGCTATCCTTTTATTTGGGATTGTCCTTTCATTTATCCTGTTCAGGTCGATATCCAGGCCTCTTATTGGTCTTGCCGAGGTTGCAAAGATTATATCAGGCGGGGATTTGGATCATGATGTGGTGGTGAGATCAAGGGACGAAGTTGGTCTCCTCGGTCATTCATTTAATCGGATGATAAAGAATTTGAAGGCGGCACAATCAGAATTGGAGTCTTCGGAAAAGAGGTATCGAACCCTGATTGAGACTGCTGCCCAGGCCAAACTGGGAATAATCGTTGTTCAGAATGATAGAGAGCAAAAAGGAATTATCAGTTATGCAAACCATGGCTTGGCTGATTTGTTAGGATACACCAGGGAAGAATTTTCAGGCATGACCATAAAAGACATTATCCACCCTGATAACTATGATGATGTCTGGGGAATGTATACAAAGAAGCCACCCAAAAGTGAGTTGAGAGACGTATATCAATTCCGGCTCATTAATAAAAAAGGAGAAAAGATCCCTGTAGAGATGAGTACAGGATTAACCGAATTCAATAATAAAAGTGCACTTGTTTGTTATATCAAGGATATCACTGAAAAGTTAGAGGCGCAGGAGCA
>JAYEFR010000165.1:0-2423 GCA_034716155.1 Thermodesulfobacteriota bacterium | reverse complement strand
TTCCCAACAAAAAGATTGGTAAAAAATTTTGTCGAGTAGACATCTTCAAATACCTCCTTTAGGTTTACTTTGTATTCCCCTGTTTCTCTCCTCTTTCGATATGGAGAGTGCCACAATATTCAACCGTGTGAGACATCTTAATATCCCTCACAGAACCGTGCTTGTGGATTTCCCACACACGGCTCTTCAGTAATGCTTCCTCTATGCGAGAACAGCGTATATGTTAGGTGATATATCTTTGGTTCAGGCAATGGATTATATTCCTTAAAGCGACAATACTGCCTATAAGTATAGCTTTTCTTTTGACTGCGTCTGTTTATCCACTTATATGCAAGTTTCGATGTCTGAATGTAGAATTTCCTTAACTCCCTCATATTTCCGCTTATTCCATAATAGCGATAGTGTCCAATTAATTTTATCCTGAACACTTTCCACCACTCTTTTAGTTTTACAAAGTTTCGGGTTTTCTTTAACCATTCATTCATACCCTTCATCTTTTGCCTGTATTTTAATCTTGACGTCTTTTGCCCTAACTTAAACTTCCCTTTTCTGCTTTTATCACAGTAATGTGTAAAACCTAAGAAGTCAAACGTTGCCACTTTTCCGCCTTCTCTTTGCGCTTTCTGCCAGACATATCTGCCAAACTCAATTATCCTTGATTTGTTTTCTGCTATTTCCAGCCCAAACTTATCAAGTCTTTGCTTCAGCTTTCTACCGAATTCTTTTGCTTCGCTTCCTATCTGAAAGCAAACAACAAAATCATCAGCATATCGAACAAGTCTAGCATATCCTTTTAGCTCTTTCTTGATTACTTTCTCAAACCACAGGTCTAAAATGTAATGCAGGTAAATATTGCTCAAGACGGGGCTTAATATCCCGCCCTGAGGTGCACCTTTATCTGTTTTGATAAACTTACCTTCTTCCATTATCCCTGCCTTTAAGAGGCGAGCAACCAATCTGAGCAGACTTGTGTCTTTTATCCTTTGCCTTAGACATCTCATCAACCATTGGTGGTTTATGCTATCAAAGAATTTTCTAATATCCATATCTACCACGTAGTTAATGGGTCTGGTCATTATGGTTTTATCCAACACATTCAACGCACTGTGGCAACTTCTGTTAGGACGAAATCCATACGATACATCTATGAAGTCTACCTCAAAGATTGCCTCAAGTATTTTCTTAATTCCCATTTGCACTATCTTGTCCTCTGCTGTGGGAATTCCCAGCCCTCGCTTCTTTCCTTCACTCTTGGGTATGTATACTCGTCTGGCTGGTTGCGGCTTGTATTTCTTCGCTTTTAGCCTTGCCACCAAATCCTTGAGATTTGCTTCTAGGTCGTCTTCATATTCCTTAACACTTACCCTATCTATCCCTGTAGCTTTGTCCCTTTTAAGCTCCCAGAAACCTGCCTTTAGAAAATCCTCTGTAAGCAAATGTGCCAGCGTCCAGAACTTATACCCAGATTCCCTTTTGGCTCGTCGAGTTAGAGTTGCAAGTTTCGTTTCCATCTGAAATCCAGTTCTACGTCTGGCAAATGTGTCCCTCGCATCCCTTCGCCCTGAACCGAGATTCTCTGCCCCGTACCGAGATTCTCTGGTACAGGGCTCTGGTTCGGGGCTTCGCATTACTGCTATTCCCTTTTCTCCATTCCCATTACGGAACTTCTTCGATACTACGGAATAGTCCGACTGCCAATGCATAATATCTTGCTGTATCTTACCGTTTACAGGCTTGATACTGCATTCTCTTAGGGAATGCATTGGCTCTCCCGAGTTCATATCAGCTCTTTGACATCTTGACACGGTCTTAGACCCCGTCGGGTTCTTGCCCCCTCGCCCTTCTCGGTTGCAAGACTTCTGTCTGTTACTCAATGAACAGCTTCGACCTCCGACACGATGAATGATTTCGGGGCTTACTCCCTTCACTTGCGTTGCGTCCCGATGTCTCCCTCCTTTCAGCTTCATCTAGTTTGTTACCTCCCTATATGTGAAATTTGGTTCTGGGCTGGCGGCTAACCTTTGCCCAAGTTGGACTTTCTCCAACAGGAACTGATACGCTTTTCTCGGCGCACTCATATCAAAACTCCTCCTTTTTTAATTGTCGATATTCTGAATTATATATACATCTAGCTGCAATTTTTGTCAAGTTGTTGTGCTACAAAACAAAATAATTGACTATAGATATTTCTTATGATAGCTTTAAATTGAAAATTTGAGTAGTGCCGGGAGCGAGATTTGAACTCGCACAGGATTTCTCCCACTAGCCCCTCAAGCTAGCGTGTCTGCCAATTTCACCATCCCGGCAGAAACATCTTGAACTTCTGTGCATAATAGCAAATTTTGATTTGATGTCAAAAAGAATTCAGGTAATTCATGCTTAAGGTTAATGAAATTTTTAAAAGTATTCAGGGCGAGGGAAGC
>JAYEFR010000164.1:0-48929 GCA_034716155.1 Thermodesulfobacteriota bacterium | reverse complement strand
TTCTTATCAAAGTCATACCGCCTTAGCACCTTTGCAGGGATTCCTCCCGCCACACTATAAGGTGGTACGTCCTTTGTAACCACTGAATTGGCGCTTATCAAAGAATGCGGTCCTATGGTAACCCCTGGGAAGATAACGGAGTTGAAGGCGAGTCCGCTCCCTTCTCCTATAATTATAGGATCTTCCAGGGTTACAGGGTTATCCCTGACTGATTTTTCAGGGTCACGAAAATTATGCCTTGTATCTGCCAAAAGCACATTCTTGCCTATAAGCGTTCCATCACCTATCTCAATATAGTTATGAGCATTGATAAACGTGCCTGAATTTATGGATACATTATTGCCGATTCTAAGGGTAATCTTGTCCTTATCATCCTTCCATGGCTCGGCATAGATCTCAATCCCTTTCTTTATCCTGCATCTATCACCCACTGATATATTGCAGGGTGACTCAACAATAATCCCTGTGTCCCAGTGGACATGCCTTCCATATTCCCCAAAGACGATTTTGTTCCTCATGTTCACAAAAAACCTTATCACACCTCTATATAAAGAGTTTATTCTTCTTTTGAGGCCTTTATAATATACCTTTTGTATCCACCTCTTATAGGATATAGCCATCACCCCTCCAAGATCCTTGTTCTCACCTCCCGCATCCCTCAATTACCCTTTCCACATCAGCAAATACCTCGTCATGATTTTTAAATGTCAATATTTCTCTCACTTCAGGTCCTTTAGTATATGCCTGCTCCATGGCAGATTCCAACGCTAAGGGGTTCGCGCTCGGTACTACAAACCCATTATTAGCCGTAATGTACATACCGGCACCATTTGCCTTGGTCGTGATGACAGGTATACCTGATGCCAGGGCCTCCAATACTACTAAGGAACAGGCATCGTAATATGTGGGATGAATAAGGCAATCACAACAAGGATAGATACGCTCGATGTCATCTGCCCTTCCTCCGAAGATGACCTTGTCGCTTAAACCTGTCTTTTTGACCTCTGCCTTTGACCAGGATGAATCCGGACCTATAACCAGCACCTTAAATGGAATACCTCTTAAATCCTTGCACGCCTCTATCAGCACATTAAATCCTTTTAGCTCAAGGTTATTCGCAACAAATAAGAATACGAAGCCATCCTCATTCAAGTCGTATCGAGCCCGAATTTCCCTTCTATATTTTTTATTTTTAGGGGAAAACCTTTTTGTGTCTATACCATTTGGAATAAGGTGGATCTTGTCTGAAGGATAATCAAACCTATTCATAATATCACCTTTTACCATCTCTGAGATCGCTATCACCTCCGGTTTTGTAATCTCAAATATCCACGACTCAAGACCTCGCTGGACCATGTCCTTTAAACCAAAGCGCCTGAGAAGGCTTATAATCTTTCTGAATCCAGGGGAATATCTCAATATATCTCTTTCAAACCAGGCCCTGTGCAGTCCGCCATGAGGTTGATAGATATCCATGTAAAAGGTATTGCCTACACAAAAGTTTATATCTGTACTTAATCTCTTTACCTTAAAATAGTGTAAGACAGCAAAACTCAAATGCCTCAATCCCTGCGGAAATCTTATCGGATGGATGAAGTTAATGTGTATGGATGGCAGATCTGGCTCCAATGCCTTCATGCAGATAACCTCTACCTCATGGCCATTTACCCCCAGATAGTGCGCCAGATCCCAACAATATCTCTCTGCCCCGCCCACACCAGGGTCAAATTTCTCTATAGCGATACTTATTCTCACCCGTAAAACCCCATTACGGCATTTATCACATACCCCACCTCTTTATCTTTTAGCCATGGGTGCATGGGCAGACTAAGGATCTGAATAGCCCTTAGCTCCG
The DNA here is from genome assembly GCA_034716155.1 of Thermodesulfobacteriota bacterium. Classification (GTDB taxonomy): domain Bacteria; phylum Desulfobacterota; class Desulfomonilia; order UBA1062; family UBA1062; genus JAGGYK01. The sequence goes on along the minus strand of JAYEFR010000164.1, from coordinate 47,074 downwards.
TATTTTCAAGAACAGAGAGGACCTTAGCCCCGGCAAACACGGGTTGCCTGTGTAACGGCACAGGGTAATGGATAAGCGTCTCCACACCTTTTTCATCCAGATAACTTTTAAGCTCATCCCTTTTATCCACTGCAACCACATATAGATGATACACATGAGTTGAACCCTTATCCGGTTTTAATTTGATATGGTTGATATTATCAAATGCGGCATTATAAGTACCTGCTATTCTTTGTTTCTTCTCTATCCAGTCTCCAAGGTATCTCAACTTCACCCTCAAGATTGCCGCCTGAATCTCATCCAACCTGGAATTATACCCGAGGATCTCATGATAGTAGCGATCCTTCCTGCCATAGTCTCTCAAAAGAATAAGCTTATTGTATAACTTAAGATCATCGGTTGTTATACAACCTCCATCTCCATATGCACCAAGATTCTTTGTGGGATAGAAACTAAACGCCGCTGCATTCCCAAGACAGCCTGCAGGTCTTGTCTTATATAATGCACCATGGGCCTGGCATGCATCTTCCAGCACAAAGAGATGATGCCTTTGTGCTATACTATTTATTTGATCCATATCTGCACAAAGCCCATAGAGATGCACCGGGATAATGCCTTTTGTCCTGCCTGTAATTGCATCTTCTATCAATGACGGATTCATAAGATGGGAGTTATTCTCTATATCCACAAAGACAGGTCTAGCCCCTGTATGAACAATAGCCAAGGCAGTAGCTGCAAATGTATTTGCAACTGTGATTATTTCATCGCCCGGACCTACATCAAGGGCCTTTAATGCAAGAAATAGTGCATCTGTTCCAGATGCCGTGCCAATACAAAATCGAGCGTTGCAAAGGGTTGCAAATTCACGCTCGAATTCTTCAAGCTCCGGGCCAAGGATATAGCGGCCAGAATTTAATACACGGGCTATACCTTCTTTTATCTCTCCCCCAATTGCAAGAATCTCTCTCTCAAAATCAAAGAGTCTGACCTTCATGACCAGTAGCCTTCCTTATAAACCCTGCATGTCCTTTTCGGACACAACGAAGCATGAAAAAGATTGTTTTTTATGAATAACACTATTCACTGTTTACTGTTTCATATAAAATCAAAGAGTCTAACCTTCATGACCAGTAGTGCTCTCTATATCTCTTATAAAATTCAACGGTTCTTTTGATTCCATCTTCCATTGAGATCTTTGGCTCCCACCCTGCAATTCTCTTTAGCTTTGAGATATCAGCATAATAATCCCCTGGCTCCACCTCTGCCCTTTCCTTTGTGAAATCAGTAAACTTACAGGTGCCCTTTCCTGCAATGTTCACAATCTTTTCCGCAATCTCTTTAAATGTCACAGGAATGCCTGTACCTACATTAAAGACCTCCCCTACAGCCTTTTTTACAGGTACACTCATAAGCAGACACTCAATAAGGTCATCTATATAAAGAAAATCCCTTATGATCTTTCCATCACCAAATACAGGAAGTGCCTCATCATCAATAGCCTTCCTTATAAACCAGTTAAAGACGCCATATTCATCATGCGTCATCTGATGCCTGGGCCCGTATGTGTTTGTAATCCTGAGGCATATGGCAGGGATCTTATATACCTGGTTGTAGACAAGGATTATTTTTTCAGCTGCAAGGTTTGTCACTGCATATATCCCTTTCGGGTTGGTAGGATGGTCTTCATCCACCGGCAGTTTAACAGTTGAGCCGTATTCTCCTCTTGTGCCGGAATATACAACAGTAGCATCTATGTTGTTGTTCCTTAGTGCCTGCATAAGCACCAACGTGCCCTGGCAATTGATCTCAAGGTCCTGAACAGGATTCCTCATGGAATCCACATGATTTACCTGACCTGCAAGATGAAAAATTATATCCTGACCCCTTACTAAGTGATCCATGGAGAGCTGATTTCTTACATCGCTAAAGTTTATCCTAACCTTATCCTTTACAGGCTTTATATTAAAAAGGTTGCCACCCTGCCTGGGGAGCATATTGTCTACGATGGTCACATTCGCCCCAAGTCTGACCAACTCTATTGAGAGGTTAGACCCGATAAAACCAAGCCCGCCTGTAATGAGAACATTTCGACCTTTATAAAATCTTTTATAATCCAATGTTATTCCTTTCCTTTAATCCCTTTTTCTAATTCCCAGAGCTTTGCATATTTTGTAAATACATAGTACACGGTAGAGATTGCTATTACAAACCCAGGCATGCCATCCATAAATCCCCGTTTTACAATATATTCCTTTATAAACCTGAACGGGGGTCTAAATATAAGGTCTGTCCATGAAAATCTCTTTCCTTTTTTTAGCATATCAGTAGCTGCAATCTTAGAGTATTTATTCATAGTCTCTATCTGGTCTGCTATGTCCTTATAATTGTAGTGAGAATAAAAATTCTCAAGTTCTCCCACCCTTCCTTTTACCCTGGCATTTGCATGAAGGCCTCCAACAAAGGCCCCCCTCGATTTCTTAAAGAGCCTTATCTCATAATCCGGGACCCATCCGCCATGCATGATCCATTTGCCGAGATAAAAGGTGCGCCTATGAACGATATAACCATCGTAGCTTCCCTGGTCTTTTTCGATTCTCTCCTGGATCTCTGTGGCAAGTTCAGGGGGGATTTCCTCATCTGCATCGATAAATATCACCCACTCGTTTTTGGCCTTAGAGATACAATAGTTATATTGGTCACTGTGCCCCGGCCATGGCCTTTGCTCAAAATTCTTAGTGTATTTCTTTACAATCCCGGGGGTATCATCTGTACTCAAAGAATCCACCACAATAATCTCTGAGGCCCATGGGGCCACACTCTGTAGTGCCTTCTCCACAGTACGGACATTGTTAAACGTTATCATGCATGCGGAAATATCAGTCATATGCTACTCAACCCTAGGCCTTCCATCGTTTGTGCGCCCTTTATCTAAAAAGATCCTTTCTAGTCCTTGTTGTTCTATATTCAAGGTTCTATGTTCTATGTTAACCCAACACTCAACACCCAGCACTCAACACCTTTGTTGTTCTAAGTTCTGTGTTATTGAACTTTGAATTTATTCTACTATCTTCCTAAATACCTCTTCAGGTGTTATCGCCTTTAGACAATCATAGGTTCCATACCTGCATTGCCTTTCCATACAGGGTGAACACTTCAATCCTTTGTAGATATAATAGGCCCTTTCCCCTTTAGGTGCAGTCCTTTCAGGATCAGAAGAGCCAAATATGCCTATAGTTTTCACCCCGGTTGCGGCAGCCAGATGCATGGGCCCGGAATCATTTGCCACTATTACATCACACAGACCCATTACACCAGCGGTCTCCAAAAGGGAGGTCTTCCCTGCAAGGTTATATGCCTTACTACCAATAGAGGTAGCTATGTAATCATTTGTATTCATATCTGAGGTAGCCCCAAATAATATCACAGAACCACCGGTGGCTTGAATATAAAAATTTGCAAGATCAATAAAATGCCTGCCTGACCACATCTTGGCAGGACCATATGCAGCAGATGCAAAAAGCCCCAGAATAGGCCTTCCGATCCTACTTATAATATCATAAGCATTTTTTTGCTCTTTGGCGGAAAGATATATCTTTGGCAAAAGATCTTTGCCATCAAACCCAGTAAGGGCCTCTAATAACTCCATATAAAAATCCATCTGATGTCCCTTGAAATCCTCAATAGCCCCTGCGACAGGATGCGTAAGAAATATCGACCTATGCTGGCAGGCCCTGCCATATCTCTTTGGGATGCGTGCCAACCATAAAAACAAGGCGGAACTTACAGAATGGGGCAAACATATCCCTCGGCTAAAGCCAAGTTTCCTTATCTCTCTCAAACTCGTGCCCCATCCCCATAATCCATGGTCTTCATCAAGGGTAATTACGCCTTTGATATATGGATTATGTAGATACATATCTTTTAAATGTGGTTTTGTGAGTACATAGATATCTGCATCAGGCCATGCATTTTTCATCCCCTCAAAAAACGGCAGGCTCATTACCACATCGCCTATCCAATTTGGACCCCTTACAAGGACCTTCTCCATAATTGGCATCTTATATATCATAAGAAGGTGAAAGGCAAAGGGCGAAACAAAGGTTTTGGAGTTTGGGTTATAGATTTTGGGTTTTGGGTTTTGAGTTTTGAGTTGAGAAGATCAGGAAAGGCTAAAGACAGGATTAAGGATTAAAGGAGTAAAAAGACAGTCATCAGTCGACAGTCGGGAAAGACAGTCGATAATCGAAAAAGGAAGAAGACAGTTAACAGGCTGTTGACTATCGACTGACGACTCTCGACTGTTGACTGACGATTGTTGACTGTTGACTATTTTTAACGGCTCGGCCCTTTATCCTCTAAAAAAGGCCTTACCATATGGCACCCTGTGGATATAGGATTCCTTATCGCAGACTCTGCCACCATTATTGCCACCTGAGTACCATGAAACAGATCTATTATATCCTTTGATACAGGGGTCTCTCTATAAAACTCCTCTATCCTCTTATACATATGCCTCAGGTCCTCCACAGCCCTCTTCAGTCTCGGGAGGGTACGTACAATCCCTACATAGTTCCACATAGTAGACTTAAGCGACATCCAATCTTGAGCGATCAAGGCAGGGTCTTCATTCTCTACATTCCCGGTGGGTATCCAATCACATATTGAATTCATTACCTTAAAAGGTAAGACCTCTCCTTCGTCTGATCTCTTAGCTATGTCTTTCGCAGCAAAGTAACCCCAGGTAAGCCCCTCTAAAAGAGATGTGGATGCAAGCCTGTTTGCACCATGCACACCAGTACATGAAACCTCTCCGATTGCATACAGGCCAGACAGAGTGGTCCGCCCCTTTGTATTCACATGGACACCACCGCAGAAATAATGTGCTGAAGGTACCACGGGGACGGGTTCTTTTGTTATATCTATCCCTGCCTCTTTGCATGTCGCATATATGCTGGGAAACCTCTGCACAATATCTCCATGCACATAATTTGCTATATCCAATAATACATGATCTTCCTTGTTTTCTATCATCTCCTCCCAGATGGCCATGGTCACCTCATCCCTGGATGCCAGATCTTTTAATTCAGGATTGTAGCGCTCCATAAAGTGTTCGCCACGAAGATTCCTTAACCTTCCACCCTCCCCACGTACAGCCTCAGAGATAAGAAACCTCCTTGCTCCTGGCGCATACAAAGTAGTGGGATGAAACTGTATAAACTCCATATTAATAACTCGGGCGCCTGCGCGTTTTGCCATCACTATACCATCACCAACTGTGCCCTCTTCGTTTGTAGAGTGCAGATAGATATCACCCAGACCGCCTGTAGCAAGGACAGTATACTGGGCAAGGATAGTTGTGACCTCTTTTTTCTGTATCATGAATACATACGCACCCACACAACGATCCTCTAAGATATAACGCGATTGTATATCACCTGAGTGATGTTGCAGCGTGACAAGATCCACAGCGCTTGCATCTGTTATGAGTTCTACATTCTCTTGTTCCCTCAATGCTGATATAAGTGATCGCTCGATCTCATGACCTGTATAATCCGCTGAATACAGGATGCGTTTTAGACAATGGGCAGCCTCTCTTGTAAGGTCGAAGTCTTCATCTTCTGCACCCTTTAAATGGGTAAAGTTTACATGTAATTCATCAATCAACACCTCTTTCACCACATCAGGGCCGTTTTTTGCCAGAAAATCTACAGCCTTTTTCGAGTTAAACTCTTTGCCTGCCCTCATGATATCCTTCTTCAGGAGTTCAGGACTGTCATCTTCTCCCTTATAGACAATTCCACCCTGGGCACGATTGGTATTTGTAGCTGTCAGATCAGGCCTCTTTGTAATCAATGTTACCTTAATCCCTGACTTGGCAAGCATGAGGGCACATGTAGCCCCTGCTATCCCTGAACCTATTACCAGACAATCCGTCTCTATCCTGGAACCTGTCATCATGATATCTCCAGCATAGCCTCGAGGGCTATTTTAGCATCTGTTGCTATCTTATCAGGGACTTTTACCCTGTGAGCCTTATCAAGATCAGACAAGGTAAGCGCAATCTTTTCTGCTGTAATCCTTGCCATATCATCACAAAACACCTTTTTAAGGGGTATCACATTCAATGCACGACTGAAATCAGCCCTGACCCTGTTCACCATGTTAAATTCTGTGCCTATCGCTACTCCTGTGCCTTTTGGTAAAGACCTTACATAATTTAGTATCTGTGCAGTAGAGCCTTTAGCGTCACTTAGCTCAACTGTCTTTGGATCTGCCTCAGGATGGACTATAACCTTAATCCCCGGATATTTCTTCCTGACCATGCCTACATCAGATGGATCCAGCCCAGGCCAGTGCACAGGACACCACCCATTCCAGAGAATCACCTTTGCCTTAGCAATCGCCTCCTCATCAAGCCCCCCCCCCTTCCTGGATGGATCCCATTGCGCAATCATATCTTCCGGAATCCCCATGGATACAGCGGTATTTCCGCCTAAATTTTTATCAGGAAAGAAGATTATCTTATCTGTCCTTTTAAATGCCCACTCAAAAACCCTGGCTGCATTACCTGATGTACATACCACACCAGAGTTCCTGCCGCAGAATGCCTTTATTTCGGCAGAGGAATTTACATACGTAATCGGGGTAATGGATCGGGTTATATCCGTGATAATACCCCACGCATCTTCTACATCTTTGGGTTCAGCCATATCTGCCAGGGGGCAACCAGCTTTTGCATCAGGGATATATACAACCTTATCAGGCGCAAGGATGGATGCAGTCTCTGCCATAAAATACACCCCACAAAAGACAATAACTTCTGCATCTGCTATAGTAGATGCCTTCCTTGCCAATTCCAGGGAATCTCCTATATAATCACAAAATTCTACTACCTTATCAGATTGATAATGATGCCCTAAAATCACAAGCCTCTTACCAAAGGTGGCCTTTTTTTGCCTGATAATCTCTTTAGCCTTATCTGTTGTCATGGGTCTCCTCTATCAACATAGTAATATCCAATACCTCTACAGAATGGGTAATGGCCCCTACAGAGATGTAATCAACACAAGTTAAAGCCACATCCCTTACGCTATCTAATGTAATACCGCCGGAGGCCTCTAGAGGAATCCGGCCCTTTACTGTACTAACCGCCTTTTTTATATCTTCAATTGTAAAGTTATCCAACATAATCCTGTCCACACCCAATTCTAAAAGCTCCTTTACATCACTTATCGACCTGGCCTCTGCCTCAATGGGGAGATCAGGATATGTCTGCCTTATTCTATTCACGGCTTCAGCAATAGAACCTATTTTATCTATATGGTTATCCTTTATCAAGGCCATATCATATAAACCCATGCGATGATTTACACCTCCGCCAAGACGCACCGCAAATTTATCAAGAATCCTATGACCGGGAACAGTCTTTCTGGTATCCAGAATCCGGGCCTTAGTGCCTTTGACCTCTTTTACATACTTGGCAGTCATGGTTGCAATACCTGACATCCTCTGCATAAAATTCAAGGCGGGCCTTTCTGCCTTAAGTATACTTCTAACCGGGCCAGAGACGGACGCTATCTTATCTCCGGGGCTTATTTCCATCCCGTCTGATATGCCCGCGCTAAAAACAATAGACGGATCCTGCCGATAAAAGACCTTCTTTGCAATGTCTATCCCTGCTATAATGCCTTCCTCCTTTGCAAATATAGCCGCCGTCAGATCATCATCAGCAGAGAATATTGCGTCCGTGGTCTTATCCGGCCCATCTTCTTTAAGGGCTGTATCAATAATTAGCACAATAAGATCATCTGTATTCATTACAGAATTCATCTATTATCCCATCTAATATTATAGCTGCCTCGTCAAGATCCCTTTTTGTTTTAAAAAAAGAAGATAAACTCAAAAATATCGCATCATACGGTGAGGGATCCGCTCCAAGGGCTGCATAATCTATCCTATCAATATCATAATCCTCGCCTATAAAATAATATTTGCCGAATCTAGGCCTTGTAGGATCCCTAAAAGGCCATGACTCTTTTAGCTTAAAATACCTCAAAAAGATATCCCTCAAGACAGTAGATCCCTTTAAGCTCTCCGGCCTAAGGGATTCACCAAGCCTGTCCTGCACAATCTTGAAAAATGTCTTCACAAAATCGATATCTGTTATAATAATACCATACAAATACCAATCATCTATCACATCTATTACGATCCGGGCTTCATTACTTATGAGCTTACTATAACTGGGACAAAAATGTCCTTCGCATAAATCCTTGCCATAAAAACTAATCTCTCTTAAGTCATCACCATTATTTTGCATGGGATGGAGCATACAACCTGCCTTTTGCTCGGATGGATCCAGGAATCCAACAAACTCACATGAGTATATGGTCTTGTATATACGCCTTGAATCTTCCCTATGGCGCAAACCTTGCCTGTATTGTTTCAGGGTGATATTCCCTTCCCTCACCTCTTTGAACAGGCCCGTTCTGTATCTCAGCCGCTTCTGCAGGGCCTCACGAGAGTTTTCTACATAATTATATAATCCACAGCATGCAGCGCAGGATTTGCTGCCATCAGGCTGGCACAGGTGTATATAGTCCATCTCTAAACCATAACTTATTACAACATCTTAGTATGTATCATGACATCAAGACCATCTGCGCATACAGTATAGACAACCTGTTTATATCTTATTGTATGCAGGTCTGCATCCATCTCGGATATATCAAAGGTATTTCTTTGTAAGAGATCATCTAAGATATGATGCAGGGCATCAAAGGTTACATCATCCTTAGAGATAATGTTATAGATCGTATTCCTATGTAGAAATGGGATTTTCTCTATCACAGGTTGACTTAATAGCACAATAATCTCTAAGGGAAAAGGCGAAACAAAGGTTTTGAGCTTTGAGTTTCGAGTTTTGATTTGAGAAGATTAGGAAAGGCTAAAGATTCAATAACAATCAATGGGATGAAGCCCTTAAGCAAGCTTTTGCCTCTTATCCGCAGCAAGAAATCAAGGAATCAAACCCAGGCCTTCTTGTCCGCCGAAGCTGAAAGCCGGCCGCTTTTATTATTTTTATGCACTGCACAAAAAAGGCCTTGCATTATATTTTAATATGCACTAATATTATAATTAGAAGGAGGTAATTAAAATGAGTATCTTGGAGAGCTTAAAGAAAAAGCCAAAGGGTGCTGCCATTTCGACAAGCGCAGACTTTATTGTCAAATATGTACAGAAAAACCCGGAGAAAAATTTTGATACCATGATGGACGGTCTGGCATCTCTCGATAATATGTTTGGAGATTCTGGCCGATTCAAGGCAGTGATGGACTGGATCCATGAAAACCCAGGGACAAGAAAATGGTTTACGAAATTGATGACAAGGGATGCAGGCCAAGTAAGCACCTTTGTAAAGAATTTCTTTGGCAACTGCTCACTAAAGTGGATAGAAAGAGCAAAAGTACTAGAACAAGAAGATGGCCTATGCCCGCCCTTTACTATCCTTATCAGTCCTTCTATGAGGTGCAATTTGCGTTGTAGAGGCTGTTATGCCGAGAACTATACACTAAAAGATGATATGGACATAGCTATATTTGATAAGATTATCACAGAAGGTAAAGAGATCGGGGTATATTTCTATACAATATTGGGCGGAGAACCATTCGTCAAATTTAATGACATATATACCATGGCAAAAAAACACAATGACTGCCTTTTCCAGATCTTCACTAACGGTACATTGATAACAGAAAAGATCGCTGATCAGATATTAGAGGCGAAGAACATTGTTGTGGCATTTAGTATTAATGGATCTAAAGAAGATACTGATTATATGAGGGGCCCTGGTGTATATGAAAAGGTCTTAGAGTCTATAGATCGTCTCAGGAGACGTAAGTTGATGTACGGGATATCCCTGGTACTCACATCTAAAAATTATGATACATTTATGTCAAGGGAATTCCTTAAGTTCTGGGAGAATCAGGGCGTAGTATTCGGGTGGAATTTCCTGTTTATGCCAGTGGGCAAAGATCCGGATCTAAGCCTGATGCCCACACCTGAGCAAAGAGTAATCTTTGGCGAATTTATAAAGAAATATCGGGAACAAGAACCCCTTTATATCATGGATTTCTGGGCAGATGCCCCAACAGTCCACGGCTGCATTGCCGGTGGAAGACGTTTCTTACATATAAATAATGAAGGCGACATAGAACCTTGTATCTTTGCACATTTTGCCACCCATAATATAAAGACATGTCATCTCCTCGATGCCTTAAAATCACCATTCTTTACATTTATCCGTATGAATGAACCACACACAGACAATCTCTTAAGGCCATGTATGATTATAGATAACCCGGAAATATTAAGAGAGGCTTGCAAAAGATGTCATGCAAGGCCTACAGCGGATGGGGCGGAAAAACTGATAGGAGACCCTGATATAATAAAGGGTTTGGATGAATATTCCCTGGCAGTTGCCAAGGTAGTAGATCCGATATGGAAAAGGGATTATCAATACAAGATTGACGATATGTATGAAAGAAAACAATCATATGGAGAAGGTATAGATCGTATAAGATATAAATTAAACAAAGAAAAATTCTCAGAAGATATAAAGCAATTTGCAAAGAAGGACCCAGCATATGCAAAGAATATGCTTGATGCAGCGGAATATGTATATAAAAGATACGGGCAAGACTCCAAGCGACATATCGTACTAATAAAGAAAAAGACTTCCCATGGCGGAGCAAAGGTTGAGGATAGAAAAGTAACAAGCCAACCCCTTGAGATGTAAGCAAATGTTTAAGGTAATGGTTCTATGCTCGTAACGGTTCAACGGTTATGAAAAAGCTTGGTATTGCGGATAAACCTGAATGAGCACAAAAATTTTACGGAGTACTGATCCGATTTTATCGGCATGGCCACTGGACTCTGATTTGGGCAACAGCATCTTTCACTATTTCACTTCATTAAGGCAGGCACAACCAAAGATGAAAATGCTTTCGGGATGAGGGTTCTCTCGCTTGCATTTTATCGCTCTTTGATACATCCTTTTGGCTTGCTTACGGGCGCTCTTTAACTCGCCCTTCGGGCTCAAACATAAGGGAGCGATTCCCCTTTAAGCAATGCCTAAGGATGTATTAGCAAATCGCGATAGAAGGTATATCTCAAGAACCCCTCCATCCCTTAATCTGCTCGGACAGATTCCCTCCTTGAAGGGGTGACGCCCCTTTAATTCCCTCTTTGAAGGGGTGACGCCCCTTTAATTCCCCCTTTGAAGGGGGCCAGGGGGATGTTGATGTGGGACATATTTCCCTTAAGCGAGCCGCTGAGGCATCGACCCGTACACTTTCCATAAAACCATTTTTTATCTTTTGTTTTTTCGACTTTCGACTCTCGACTATTCTTAATCACCCAACACTCAAAACCCAAAACCTTTTTTACTATTCGCTCTTCACTATTCACTTAAAAGCAACAGCCTGCTGATATTACCAACTAAAAAGGGGGGCTTAAAAAGCCCCCCTTTAACCTGCAAAGATCTTCAACACCTACATGAATAAAGGAGCAAGCACGAGAGCAATAACACTCATAAGCTTTATCAAGATGTTCATGGAAGGCCCAGATGTATCCTTAAATGGATCACCAATCGTATCACCAATTATTGATGCGTTATGAGGCTCACTATGTTTACCACCAAGATGTCCTGTCTCTATATACTTCTTTGCATTATCCCATGCACCGCCGCTATTTGCCATAAATAGCGCCATCAGTGCACCTGTAACCACAGCACCTGCAAGCATGCCTCCAAGCGCCTCCTTGCCAAGTATAAGCCCAACCAGGATTGGGGCAAGTATTGCTAAGAGACCTGGTAAGATCATCTCCTTTAGTGCTGCCTTTGATGCAATATCCACGCACTTTGCCGGCTCAGGCTTGCCTTTACCCTCCATAATACCAGGGATCTCCCTGAACTGACGTCTGATCTCTTCTACTATCTTAAAGGCTGCCTTACCCACAGAGTTCATGGTCATAGATGATACTAAGAACGGAATTATCCCGCCGATGAAAAGCCCTTCTACTACCTTGGGGTTAACAAGGTTTATACTACTTAACTTGACTGCCTGACTGTATGCAGAAAACAGGGCCAGTGCTGTAAGTGCTGCAGACCCTATGGCAAAACCCTTTCCTATAGCAGCAGTAGTATTGCCTAAGGCATCAAGCTCATCAGTAATGCTACGGACCTCAGGGCCTAGTTCTGCCATCTCAGATATACCACCTGCATTATCTGCAACAGGGCCATATGCATCAATACTCATGGTAGCACCTACGGTAGCAAGCATACCTACGGCAGAAAGCCCTATACCATACAGACCTGCATTATAGGAAGCAAATGCTATGGCAACTACTATGATAAATATAGGTAGCGCCGTAGACTCCATGCCAATTGCAAGACCTGTTATCACATTGGTGGCAGGTCCTGTCTTCGATGCCTCTGCAATCTTTACAATAGGTTTGGCGGATGTATAGTACTCGGTTACTACACCTATAAGTATACCTGCGAGCATACCCCAGAATATAGCCCAAAATGCGCCTGTAGATATACCCATTGACTTGATAATAAACCAACCACTAATCAAAAACAGGGCTGCTGCTATAAATGTAGAATACCTAAGGGCTCTCTGTGGTCCTGCCTTTGCCAGGAGTTTAACAGACCATATACCAACCAGAGAGCATAAAAGACCAAGCATAACAAGCACAAGCGGTAAGGCCATATATGCCTGTCTCATTGCCACATTGGCGGTCATCGCCATGGTAGCAGCTATGGCAATGGATGCTATTACAGAGTTTACATATGACTCAAATATATCCGCGCCCATGCCAGCGATATCACCTACGTTATCCCCAACATTATCTGCAATTACACCGGGGTTCCTGGGGTCATCTTCAGGGATACCTGCCTCCACCTTACCTACCAGGTCAGCACCCACGTCTGCACTCTTTGTGTAAATACCACCACCTACACGAGCAAACAGTGCAACTGACGATGCGCCCATACCAAAGCCATTAATATAACTCGCGGTTGTGAGATCACCACAGAATATATAGTAGTATATCCCCAAACCAAGCAGACCAAGGGATGCAACGGCAATCCCCATCACAGCACCGCCCCCGAAAAAGGATACATAAAGTGCCTGATCTAGACCTCCCGTAGCAGCTGCCTGGGTAGTACGAGCATTTGCCCTTGTCGCAGAGGTCATGCCGGTGAGACCTGCCAGCATAGAACATATAGCACCCGAGACATAAGCTACGCTTGTCTGCCAGTTTATAAGCTGGAATAACAGCAAGAATACTATTATGACAAATATCGCAAGGATTGTGTATTCCCGCTTTAAGAACACCATAGCCCCTTCATGGATCTGGTTTGACAGATCCTGCATCCTTTCATTGCCCGGATCCTTCTTCTTTAAAGAAGCATACATCAGAAGGGCTATTACTAACCCGATAATACCAAGAAGCCATGCCCAATTCGCCCACTGTTCCATTTAAATAAATCCTCCCTTCACGTTTTTGAGTTATCTAAATCCCGCCTGTTATAGACGTTCATTGCCTCCTTTGAACCGGATATGACACACAAATGTATGGCATCTCCAGCCAATTCTATCTCCTCTTTTAATGTGTCTTCTTCATCTGACCTGAACTCAGAGAGCACGTAATCTATTGGATCAGATTCTTCATCTGGCCTGCCTATCCCGCAACGGACCCTCACAAATGCGTCTGTGCCCAGATTATCAATAATAGACTTGAGGCCTTTATGCCCTCCAGTACCATCTTGAGTCTTTATCCTAATCATGCCGAATGGGATATCCATGTCATCATGCGCAACAATAAGATCATGCGAATCTATAGCAATGCCCTTTAGTGGGCGCCCGCTAAGATTCATATATGTGTAAGGTTTGGCCAGCATTACCTCAATTCCTTGTCTTGTTCCTCTACCATATAAAACATCTCTTGTCTTCTTTTTTATAGGGATACCCCATCTGATAGAGAGCATATCCACAACCATAAATCCAATGTTATGCCTTGTAAACAGATACTCTCCTCCAGGATTTCCTAACCCATAAATAACCTTCATTGACACCCCTAAAAAATGAATGCTCATTCATTATGTCAACTTATATACTCTAGTATATTCAGTGTCAAGTAATTTGAACTGGTATAGTTCGAATTAAATACTAAAGAAATTCGCTCAATCAGATAAAATTGGGAGGCTGAATTTAATGTGCATTAAGATCTGTACCTTACTACTTTACAGCCCTATACAAAAAAGGTATATTAAGAAAATTCGATATGCTGAAAGCCCTTGAAGACCAATTCCTGATATTTATAAAAAATCTTATAAAGGGTAATCTCAAAAAGGCGAAGAGGACAGCAGCCCTTAAGCTGAAGGACTCAGGGTACAATGAAGTGTCTATTATTGCTTTGGACCTTGTAGAGAATACAGGGCAGCAACAGGCCATAAAAAATGCCATCTTAAATATTCCATCTGTCTTCCCGGGGATTGGAACCATTATATCGTTCTGGCTGGCAGGCGCTGAAAATCTTCTTATGCTGGACCAATCCGTATCTCTTATCCTTACATTGGAATTCCTATACGGTACTCCTATGGATGACGAAAAAATGCTTGAAGGCCCTATCTTGCACATAATCGGTAAGGCCTATAATATTGCGGAGGAGGCCGAGCCCTCCGACGAACATGCTATCACCAAGGCATACATGACAAAAATCCTGCCGCAAAGATATCTAAATAAAGGGGTGAATAGAATCATTACCCGCCTGTTTCCTCCCAGGCGAAAATCGAGACTGCTCCCCGGGGGAATCGGTATGATTGTATCCGCTGTTGATGGATATAAAACCATTGTTAAAGTAGGTCACATGGCTATCAAACATCTGGATGCATCAAGACAAAAGCTGTCTTAAAAAAAATATCTGGGTATATGGCCTTCCTGCCGGCATTGACGCACTGATTGTAGCCGGCGAATCCTTTATGCTCCTGACTTACCAAAGATCAGCTTTAATATAAACCCTCATGTCCTTTTGGACACAACCAAACATGAAAATATATTTAGCCCTGAGTGGTCTTTTAGTCCTGCACTTATACTTGTCAGTAGTCCGTTATCCGTTGTCCGTTGTAAAGAATGATCACATTCCAATATACCACAAACTACTGACCACGGACAAATATTTTTCATATAAACAATCACAATCTGTAGAGTGACTCATCCCATATCCTTACCCAGTTTCTCTTTAGCACGTCTACAGCCTTAATCAGGTCATCGACCTTTAAGATCACTATAGGGCGAGATGCCCGTCCAATATATGGATACATAGATATTACATTTATGCCGCCATCCCTTAGAGGTCTTAATACCGCATTCATACCCCCTGGATGGTCTGGCATCTCTACAGCCAGTACATCTGAGACATCAAAATCTATTTCTTTTGCCTTAAAGATATTCATCGCCCTGTCGGGCTCGTCCACTATCATATGGATCAACGATATATGTGATGTGTCCTCCCCCACTGATATAGCCCGAATATTGACCCCCTGCTGTCCTAGAACATCACTTAAGTATGAAAGTTTTCCTGATATATTTTCTGTTTTCACTGATATTTGCTTAATACCCATCCCTTATGTCTCCTTAGAGATATATTCTAAACCAATATTTACAGCCTCTATATTCTTATCTTTAAACCTGGCCTTTTCTTTGCCCAAGACCTTATCCATATTACCTATAACGGTAGATATCTTTACAAGATGTGTCCTGCCAATAAATGCCCCTAGCATTATCATATTTGCATACCTACCCCCAATGCTTGCTTCTGCCAGATCAGTAACCGGTATCTCGACAAGCTCTAAATCTCTCCTTATAGGCCTGTCGGAAACTATACTGGTATTGATGAAAACTTCTCCGCCAGACGCACACTGATTTTGGAGCCTAGCCAAAGAAAGATTGTCCATTAGCACCAGATAATCAGGCTCAGATGATATGGGAGATGCTATCTCTTCATCTGAAATGGCTATGGTACAGGAAGCAACTCCTCCTCGCATCTCTGCCCCATAAGATGGGAGATATGTCACAAATTGCCCTTCAAACATGGCAGACCAGGCCATACATAGACCAGAGAATAAAATTCCCTGTCCACCTATCCCACTCATCACCGTCTTGATCAGCATAGCCTAAATTTACCCCTTTGTGACATCTTTAAACACGCCTATAGGAAACTCTTTCTCCATCCTTGACTCCAAAAATTTGAATGCATCTACTGCGGATAATTTCCAATTCGTTGGGCAGGGGGATAAGACCTCTACAAGGGAAAACCCAAGTCCTTTAATCTGCATCTCAAATGCCTTCTTAATAGACTTTTTTGTAGCTAAAATCTTGGCGGGAGTTGCCAAGGAATGGCGTACCACATAAGCAGGCCCTTTAAGGGTTGCTATTAAATCGGTTATCAGCAAGGGATAGCCTTCAACCTCTGGATGTCTTCCAAAGGGCGATGTGGTAGTCTTCTGGCCTATCATGGTTGTAGGCGCCATCTGGCCGCCAGTCATTCCATATACGGCATTATTTACAAATATGGCAGTAATGCGCTCTCCACGGTTGGCAGCATGCAATGTCTCTGCAGTACCAATGGCTGCCATATCACCGTCACCCTGATAGGTGAAAACTATCTTGTCAGGCTGAGCCCTTTTAAACCCTGTAGCCACTGCACACCCCCTGCCATGAGGGGCCTCGCACATATCTATATCAAAATAATTGTATGCAAGCACTGCACAGCCTGCAGGAGGAACACCTATAACACAATCTGAAATCCCCAGCTCATCTATAACCTCTGCAACAAGCCTGTGTATGATCGAATGACCACATCCGGGACAGTAATGAAAGGGGGCATCCTTTAAGGACTTTGGTTTGGTAAAAACCTTCTTCACCCTGAGATCTCCTTTTGTACCCAATAACGGCCTATTATCCTTGTTATCTCCATAGGAGTCGGCACCACACCACCAGGTCTGCCATAAAACTCACAATCGGCCTTACCACCAAGTGCAAGTAATACATCATCTACCATCTGGCCTGTGCTCATTTCAAAAACCAGAAAGTGTTTTACCTTTTTAGCTATATCTTGAATAGCCTGGGTTGGAAATGGCCATAGTGTAATAGGCCGCAACAAACCAACTGAAAGCCCTTCCTTTCTTGCACGCTTTACAGCCCCTTTTGCAATCCTGGCAGCCGTACCATAGGCCACGATTACAAGTTTGGCATCCGCCACCATAAACTCTTCATGTTGAGGAAGTTTGCCTCGCATCAAATCATACTTGCGTTTTAGCTTCCAATTATGCTCTTCCATCTCAAAGGTGTCTAAGATCAACGATCTTATTATCCTTGATGGCCTCCCTTTAGCACCATCTAATATGTAATCTTTAGGGGGAAGATCTATCTTTTGCCTTTTGCGACAGATGGTAGGTTCCACTATCTGTCCCATCATGCCATCTCCTAAGATCATAACAGGTGTCCTGTAAATATCCGCCACATCAAATGCATACATGGTAATATCATACAGTTCTTGAATAGATGCAGGGGCAAACACAGGTGTCCTATAGTCCCCATGCCCCCCGCCCCGGGTAGCCTGATAATAATCCCCCTGATTTGGTGCAATATTACCCAAACCAGGGCCGCCTCTCATTATATTTACAATTAGCGCTGGAAGCTCCATTGCGGCAAGAAAAGAGATCCCCTCTTGTTTAAGACTGATGCCGGGAGATGAGGAAGATGTCATCGCACGAACACCTGATGCAGCAGCCCCTAAAACCATGTTGATCGAGGCAATCTCACTTTCTCCTTGAAGAAATACCCCTCCTACCTCGGCCATCCTTCTTGCCATATACTCTGGAAGTTCATTTTGAGGTGTGATGGGATAGCCAAAGTAGCACCTGCAACCGGCCTGAATCGCCGCCTCTGCCAAGGCATCTGTCCCCTTCATTAACACCTTATTTTCCACGGTACACCTCTATTGCTATCTCAGGGCATACAATAGCGCAAAGCGCGCACCCCCTGCACCTGTCTTTTATAAACTCTGCAGGATGATAACCTTTATAATTTATACCATCAGAAATCCTGATAGCCTCTTCAGGACATACCGATATACATAATTCGCATGACTTACAAAGGTCATCATCTATTGTTATCTTACCGCGTAATGCCATTAATTTGTACTATCCCTATTCTTAAATTGATCAGTTATCTTATCACCTAAATCTTTACCTGTACAGCCCACATTTTACTTAATACTCAAACATATGAAAAATACCTTGTTTTATCAACATAATTGACTGAACAATCAATGTTATTGCTTTGGCCATACATTTATGCAATAATGAATCGCAATTCACTAAAACATATGGAGGGTTTTTTATGTCTAATGTAGTAATAGTAAACGGTGTACGTACAGCGGTTGGGACCTTTGGCGGGTCCTTAAAGACCGTGCCGGCAAAGGATCTCGGTGCACTGGTGATACGTGAAGTGCTATCAAAAAGTGGGTTCAAACCCATAGTCTCTACTCATGCGAAAGCCGATAGGCCTGATGCTTGTAAAGACGACGGCCTGGCCCCTATCGAGCAGAAGTATTACAACTGGGATGACAACCTTGAAAAAATAGCAATTGATGAAGTGATCATGGGAAATGTAATCCAGGCAGGCCAGGGACAAAATTCCGGACGTCAGGCCATGATAAGGGCAGGACTCCCAAAGGAGACTACCGCTATCACGGTGAATAAGATATGTGCCTCTGGGATGAAGGCACTTGTACTGGCTGCCTGTACCATCAAGGCAGGTGATAACGAGGTTGTTATTGCTGGTGGTATGGAAAATATGAGCGACGTGCCATACGCTCTTCCCAATGCAAGATGGGGATACCGTATGAATATGCCCTATGCCCAAGCTGTAGACCTAATGGTATTTGATGGGCTCTATGAGATATTCTATGGCTATCATATGGGTCTTACTGCTGAAAACATTGCAGAAAAATATGGTACCTCCCGGGAGGAGCAGGACAGGATCGGATTCGAGAGTCATATGCGTGCACGCAGGGCAATCAAAGAAGGCATACTAAAAGATGAGATAGTCCCTGTAATTATACCTCAAAGAAAGGGTGAGCCCATTATATTTGACGCGGATGAAAGGCCAATGGATACCACTTTGGAAAAAATGGCAAGATTGAAGCCCGCGTTCAAAAAGGATGGGACAGTAACAGCAGGAAATTCATCAGGCATTAATGATGCGGCTGCGGCATGCCTGATAATGAGTGAAGACAAGGCCAAAAAGCTTGGCCTCAAGCCGGTTGCCAGGATAAAGGGCTATGCATCAGGTGGAGTAGATCCGGCTTACATGGGACTGGGTCCAATTCCTGCTACAAGAAAACTGCTCAGAATTACAGGGACAACCATCAAGGATTACGGACTTATTGAACTAAACGAGGCCTTTGCCTCCCAGACAATCGCCTGTATGAGAGAGCTTGACCTCAGCATGGATAATACCAATGTGAATGGTTCAGGTATCTCAATAGGCCACCCAATTGGGTGCACAGGCGCACGAATAGTGATTGCGTTAGCAAACGAAATGAAAAGAAGAAATGTAGAGCTAGGACTTGCTACCTTATGTATAGGCGGAGGCCAGGGTATGGCCATGGCCATTGAAGCCCTATAAATCAAGGACGAAAAAGTATTCAGAATCCAGGAGCCAGAATGCTTCCGATTGGATTATCGTATGTATCTTAACTTCTGAATTCTGACTCCTGGCTCCTTTTTCATATAAATTTGTTAAATCGTGATGTAAAAAGCGAAGCTAAAAATCTTTTTTTTTGCCTCTCGATTTCTTCAAGATTACTCAAGATTTAAAAACCTCTTAAAAATTTAAATCTTATCAATAAGATACTCATCAAGAAATCCATTGCCAACAATTACTATCATTTCTCTGTCTTCTGACCTCTTAAAAATCAGTTGAATCTAGTGGTAATCATGAAGCTAAAAATCTTTTGACTTTCGACTATCCTCCATCACCCAAAACCTTTTTTACTATTCACTGTTTACTGTTTACTGTTTTCATATAAAAGGTAATGGCCCCTTTAAAAATTAAAGGGGCCATGGGGGGTATAGTCTAGTCCTGATACCTCAAGGGAAGTATCTGGACCAATACTATCACAATCATTAAAAAGATCAGCGCGGGTATACTACCTTCCTGGCTTGCAGCCTCTATAACACAGCCACCGCCTCTACCATCCTCGCTTGCAACCGGAGCGCCTGAATCCGTATTGTTTGCCTGGGGTGGAATCCACTCGCCTGCAGATGGAATACCATGCAGGGGCGAGCCCATCAGAGCATTAAATGCATTTACACAACCTCCACTTGCTATCAATTCTTCAGGATAGTCCTCATCCATAACAGATGTCTTAAGCAATTTGTCACTGACCTCTAAGTAACCAAGTTCTGGAAATTGAGAGATGACAAGTGCAGCAATGCCTGTTACGAATGGGGCAGCAAACGATGTACCTGATACCCACGAAGTATAGTCGCCATCCTTTGTCGTTGTACTAAGGCCCACACCTGGCGCTGCTATATCTACGCTGTAATACCCGTAATTAGAAAAGCTTGCCAGACAGTCATAGCGGCTCATGGCAGCTACTGCTATGACATTATCCAAGGTATAGTTGGATGGATAGTGAGGATTGGTATCATTATCCTGGCCGGAATTACCAGCAGATGAAACAAAGAGAACTTCATTATCTCTCGCATGTTTGATGGCATCCTCTAAGGCATGGGAGAAAGAACTGAATCCCCAACTTGCATTTATTATATCTGCCCCATGATTTACTGCATAATATATGGCATCTATGGCATCCGAAATATATCCTGTGCACTTACCACCATCTTCTTCCATAAACTTCAAAGGCATGATCTCATAATTTATGTTCCAGATTACCCCTGCGACCCCTTCTCCATTGTTCCCTATGGCACCTATTATTCCACAAACCTTGGTGCCATGGCCCGCATTATCCTCAGGAATACCATCATTATTTGCAAAGTCATAACCGCTAGCCAAGACATTTTCGAGATCAGGATGATCAAGGGCTACCCCAGAGTCCACTACTGCTATTATAACCTTATGGCCAGGGCCTTTCTCATCGATTATATCCCATGACTCTTTTAAGTCTATGTCTTCCCACTCATTCTCATAATAGGGCCAGTCATCCGGGACCACCTCGGCTGATACCTTGTAATTGGGCTCCACATATTCCACATCATCCCTTTCACTTAAGCTTGAAATGGCATCCTGGACGTTATCTACCGAGATGCGAGTAAGCCCTTGATCCGATTCGCCAATAGAGCTCAAACCAACACTGCCGGCTATAGCGCTGCCTGCCTTGAACTTTACAATGACTTCCCCTGGTTTGTAATCCGCGGCATACACTGTCATACCAAGAAAGGAAATAACCAGAAAACCAATAATACTCTTTGATGTAACCCTTTTCATCCTATACCCCCCTAGGATCTTGATTTTTGTTTCAAGACCCATAGGGCAATCGGGATACCAAAAGGGTGACGATTCTGGGGTTTTAAATAAGATTAGTAATATTAAATAGTTATTGGAAAATTTCTTCGTGAACGTCACTTCTATGACGGTTACGGAAATACGTCATTGTAATCCGGATTACGGAACTAAGTTTGATAATTTAGCAAAAAGTCACTTATCCTTATCGGAACAGCAATAGATATTTCAACTTCTGTCTTATCTGAAGTTGTCCGGCTCTACGGTAGGGCTTCTGATTAATTTTAATGTCAAAGTACTTAAAAATGGCGTACGCAGGTTAGTTCTTGGTTTACAAGAATAGTTTCTCTGCGATCTCCACGCTCTTTGCGGTAAATGGTTACATAAAAAAGGAAAAGCATACCAGACAGGTTGATCCTAAATCCCGCGAGTCGCTATATTATCTGGTATGCATAGGGTCATGTATACCTTGCTCATGCGATAAAAATCATGAGGGGTCAATTCCTGTGGTCTTAAGCTTAAGTCTATATGAGCAAGGCTAGCCATCTCCTGTAATAGACCCTGATCTATATTAGGGAGATGTATCAAGGAATTTTTAAGCATCTTCCTTCTTCCCTTAAATGCGCGATAGACAATCTTCTTAAATATATCCATATCCGCCTTTTCCACTATAGGTGTCTTCTTGGGTCTCAGTCTCATAACCATAGATTCCACCTTTGGTTTGGGATAAAAATTTTCCGGACCCACAATAAATCCAGGTGCTGGATCAAAATGGATGGCTGCCATAACCGTAAAGGCTGAGTATGGCCTGGACCCTTTAGAAGCACAAATCCTCTCGCCTACCTCCTTTTGTACCATAATAACTATATCTGAAAAGTAAGAGGCCTCTTTTGTAAAACCCATTATAATCAGGGAGGCTATATTATAGGGAAGGTTTGCTACTATCTTTGTCCCCTTAGGAACATATCTCTTTAAATTACATTCCAATACATCACCATGGATAAACTTGATATTTGAGCTATCTTTAAACCTGTTTGCAAGGTATTCAAAAAAATGATCATCCTTCTCTATGGCAACCACAGAGCTTACATTGCTTGCAAGAGATTCTGTAAGTATCCCTCTGCCAGGTCCTATCTCCAATACTGTATCACATGCCTTCAATTGAGCAAAGGATATAATCCTCTCGACAATGTCAAGGTTTTGCAAAAAATTCTGTCCCAGTGATGGCTTTGGCCTCACGCCCCTCTCCATCTAGATACTGCGTTCATGTCAAGACCAGCGAATTTTCCTTGCCTAAACTGTCTAATGCTTGCAATACCTATCATAGCAGCATTATCTGTACAGTATCTTTTATCTGGTATAATCAATTCTATGCCTTTATTTTCTGCAGTATCCTTAAGGCGGCCTCTAAGCGAGTTATTTGATGCCACACCTCCTGTTACAACCAGCAAATCTATCCCGTGATTTTCTACTGCCTTAAATGCCTTTTTTATAATAACATCTATTACTGCATCCTGAAATGCTGCTGCTATCTTTGGAATAAGCTCTTCCTTGCCGGGATAAGGTATCCTTTTCCTGGGCGGCCCGGAAAAGCTCAAATCCGGATCAGAGAAAATCTTTTGTTTAATCACAAGATTTAAAACAGCGGTCTTAAGCCCGGAGAAGCTGAAATCATATGAGCTATCCGATATCATAGGCCGAGGAAGATGAATCCCTGTATAATTCGCATCCCGTGTTATCCTGTCTATAATGCCCCCCCCTGGATAGCCTAAGCCAAGCAACTTTGCCACCTTATCAAAGGCCTCACCTGCTGCATCATCCATTGTCTGACCTATCTGGATGGCCTCACCTGGCGCATTTACCCTATATACAGATGTATGCCCCCCTGAAATTACCATTCCTATATGTGGATAGCTTACCTTATGTTCAATACATGCAGCACTCAAATGACCTTCAAGGTGATTCACTCCGCATACAGGGATATCCAGACCATAAGCCAGGGCCTTGGCAAATGATATACCAATAAGAAGCGCACCAACAAGGCCTGGACCTTGAGTGACAGCTATACCACCAAGGTTATCCAAGGCAATATCTGCATCACGAAGGGCCTGCTTTACTACAGGTTGTATAAGTTCAATATGCCTGCGGGAGGCAATCTCAGGGACCACACCCCCAAATGCAGCATGATCCTTAACCTGAGAAGCTACGATGTTTGATAGTACTTCCCCGCTGTCATTCACAACAGCAGCAGCAGTCTCATCACAAGAGGTCTCTACGGCAAGTATATTCATATCTAGTGAACGTCTATAATATCTATATAAAAGTTCTCGACTCTCTTTTCCCCCCTCATAGCACAGATGCGATACCGCTTTGTGGTCTCATCTATTCTGGTAGCATACCTCCTCAGTAGTCTGGATGTATCGATCTTATATCCCCGATCTTCTCCTGTGTTGTTTTCCCAATTGGGCACAAACCCCTTGAAATTCACATTAAGCCTGTGATCGGTAGAACCCATATAGATAAAGTCTTTCAACTCAATTATTGAACCTTTTTCTACTGTAATCACATCATCAGGCCCTAGGGCATATGTCTTATTATTCACATCTGTTATAAGCCAGGTATGATTTAGCTTGGAAACAACATCGATATAAACCATACCACAGGGAAACATATCCTTTTTTATATCTATGGTGGTGGATCTGTTCATATTAAAAGACTGCCCTGCATCGTTTAACTGTCCGAGGCCTTGTATGTTTGCTACAATGCCCCTTTTATAGTTCGATACAATACCCACCACCTTTAAAGAATCTCCTTTTGCCACAAATATTCTTTGCTCGTTGTATATAGCTATTGGACTGGCATTATTTATGGATATTAAGGCATAATCCATCTTTGGCGGATCTATATATATGCTGGGCTGCTCAGGTACAATCCCAATCTCTTTCATAAAGGCATTTATTACCATGGTCTGAAACATTACCCGTTTTCTAAAATCCTTGATGGATTTTGACGTCTCAGAAGCAAAAGCCGGCTTGTGCAACTGCGTGAGCACATAAAAAGTAGCGGATTTCCTCTGCTCCTTGTGAATACTATCCGGAGCAGCTGTTCGATGATTATTGAATTTAAACCTATATTCTTGTTCTTTAATAGATGAATTCACCCGCTTGATAACCCTGCCTGCCAAG
The DNA here is from genome assembly GCA_034716155.1 of Thermodesulfobacteriota bacterium. Taxonomy (GTDB): domain Bacteria; phylum Desulfobacterota; class Desulfomonilia; order UBA1062; family UBA1062; genus JAGGYK01. The sequence continues at coordinate 22,290 of JAYEFR010000164.1, read as the reverse complement.
TCTTCAAGATCTAATTCTCCACCCTGAGGTATGATATATTTGCCTGTATCTACTATAACGGATTGCCCGAATCTTCTTGGATTGTGCATATCATCAATGTATTCAGGATCATAGAATCCAGATCCATCATGAAGATTCAAAAAATAATCTGCCTGGGCCATAAGTCTCTTGATCCCCTTTACAACACCCTTGTCCGGATCATGGATGGAGACACTTGAGAATTTACGATTCATATCTCCAGTAGCACCACGCTCATTTACCAATATAGAATAGAAATTTGCCCTGGGGACAACAATCAGATTCCCTTTTTTGAGGGCCATGTCTACATATAGGTCTGCTGCCAGGTAACCACCAGGTTCATCACCTTGTATACCACCCATTATCATTAGGGTTGGGCCGGCTTCCTTGCCATATATCCGATAAACATCAAGTTCATGATCACTTCCCCTAAAATACACCTCGTGAACCATCTCAGCCCCAGCGATGCAAGGGATCCACAAAAAGATTACGATAAGTACTAATTTCCTTATCATTGTGATATCTCCCGCCTGTTTACAGGCATTACAAGTCTCAACTTGCCATTGGAATCAAAGATATAAAAGGTAAGGGTATCCCATCCCCAAGCTATCTTTGGTATGCGTAACCTTATAGGTTTGAAATTTCGTATATTAAATGCCATACCCAAACTAAAGTTCTGTGGCAAGCCATTTGTCAGCCTTGCCTCTGGATAACTCACAAATATCTTATCTTTCTTGAATACCACAAAAAAGTAACCTGTTGCCGGCAAATCCGTACCCGGATCAACATTTACAACCTTAAAGGAAATAGACTGATCCTGTGTGGTAAGATCTGTTATCTCCGCTATAGGTGGATATATCTTGGGTAACACCTGTTCCTTCTTGACCTGCCTTGTTGTAGGAGGTGTCTTAGGGGTAATCTTTTTCTTCAGATCAATCATCTCCTCATCCCTGTGTGCAATAAAAATATTTAAATCCTTAATCTCCTCTTGCTGTAAGACAATTCTTTCTTTTAGACTATCTCTTTGTCTGCATGTATGCACAAGGGCAGATGTGATGATTACCAATGCTATAATGACCATAAGAAAAAATATGAGTATTGCCTTTGCCAGATATGGCTGTACGGTCATAATGGGCTTCCCGCCTGTAGGCCGCATGACAATTATCTGATAAGGGTCATGCATCATAATCTTTGCCAAACCTCCTGCCGGATCAAAAATCTATCCCCAACCAGTAACAGTTTTAATTTCTTTATCCCTACATCTTTATATCTATCTGCTGTAAATGTTTGCCTGGCTGCTACGGTCCAGTATACACCAGATCGGGTAATTTTTATATCATCAAGGGTTACATCTATGTACTTATATGCGGATAAATTCTTTGCTTTTGTCCTAAAAAAAGCATTTTTATTGGGAAATGTATCTGTATAGTATGTCTTCATCTTTTCTACATCCTTTGTCTCCCAGGCATACATCCATTTATCTAAAAATGAGAGCATTTTCTGGCTTTGCCGCTTCCTAAGATTATCTGCAACAGCCAGCCACCTTTTCGCATCAGTTATACCTGCAAAATCTTCGGCCAGGATAGCTGGTTTGCCCTTATTTCGTTCCATATAAATATACTTAATACCTGTATCCCGAATATGATCTCCTGCAAACTCTTCTAAAAAATAAGCCAGTACATATTTACCCGCGCCTATAATCCTCAATTTATCTATAGATATAGCTATATTATTATATTTATTAAAAATTTTGTCTTTATATAACATATATGCATCTATATTATATCTGCCTTGCCTGCAAAACCTGGGCGAGTAGAAGGTTCTATATCTATCTATATCCCTACTCTCCCATGCATTTAGCCATTCTTTTATAAAATCCTTATAGGAATCCGTCATGGAATCTAACGTATTAGAGTCCGTATATTGAATATGTTCCCGTATAACTACAGGTGTCCAGTATGCATCAAGGTGGGTTGCCAATTTATGCAAATTACTGTTTGTAAGTGAGATACATCCATGGGTATCCATTGAGGAAAGCGGCTCATCCCTTCCATGGATCCATATACCATCTCCATCCTTGCCTGCAATCTTATCTACTGAATTCGGATAGTTTAAGACATATGCCCTCCAACCATAATACTCAGGGAGATCCTTACCATCCAGCAAACCCTCGAAAAAGTATATCCCGTCTGGTGTCCGATTATCTCCCTTTACCTCTTTGTCCCCCGAGTTTTTCCCGGTAGAGCATGGAAACATCTCTATCTGCGATCTTCCTGAATAAAGATACAATTCTTGTAGGGCCTTATCTACCAATATAGTATAGTCACCATCAGAGACATCTATCAAGGCTATAGGGACCTTTTCTTGGCTTGCCGACAATAGACAAGGAACAAGCAATATCCACATGCTAAATGTTACCAAATATAAAAGTCGCCTATATGTATCCATTATCAAAGAGCTTTTCGGTTAAATATACTGTGAACTTTATATCCTAAGGCCTCTATGGCATCCATCCCGCCTTCCATTCTGTCAAGTATGACTATGACCATCTCCACCTTAAGCCCTGCAGCCTCCACCCGTTCTATGGCCTTGATAGTGCTAGAGCCTGTAGTTATCACATCCTCTACTATCACAACCCTTTGTCCTTTAGCTACAGGACCTTCTATCCAATTGGATGTCCCATGGGACTTTTTCTCCTTTCTTACAACAAAGACCCGAATATTATATCCTGATTGGAATGCAATCATACTGGTGGCCAAGGCAATAGGGTCAGCACCTAAGGTCATTCCCCCTATGGCATCTATTTCTCTGTCCTTTATCATCTCGAAGATAACGGATCCTATCAATGTGGCACCCTTTGGATTTAAGGTAACCTTCCTTAGGTCTGCATAGAAATCTGATACCTTACCGGATGACAGGACAAATTTACCGTACTTGACAGCATCTCGTTTTATAAGCTCTTTCAATTCTTGATAGTTATTCATTAAATACCCTCTTCATTATGGTGTCTACATAGGCTAAATACTGAGAAATCTCAAAAAGACTATCTATCCTTTCCTGACTTAGGACTGCGGTGATATCTTTATCCCTTTCTATCAAATCTTTAAATGAAGCTCTACCTTCCCATACGGCCAATGCATTTCTCTGTACCCATACATATGCCTTGTCCCTTTGTATGCCTTCCTCAACCAATGCAAGTAATACCCTTCCCGAATGCCACAAACCCTTTGTAAGATCTATATTCTTTTTCATGTTCTCTGGATACACGCTAAGACCATCCATTATGCCTTTGAATCTATTTAGTGCAAAATCAATTAAAGATGTTGCATCAGGTCCAATCACCCTTTCTACACTGGAATGGCTTATATCCCTCTCATGCCATAGGGCTATATCCTCCATAGCAGAGAGGGCATACCCCCTTAATAATCTGGCAAGGCCTGTAATGTTCTCAGATAGTACAGGATTTTTCTTATGAGGCATGGCTGATGATCCCTTTTGTCCCTTTGCAAAGGGTTCCATCACCTCCGACACCTCTGTCCGTTGCAGATGTCTGATCTCTACTGCAAATTTCTCTATGCTGGAGGCAATAATAGCCAGGGTAGTAAAAAACTGAGCATGCCTGTCTCGCTGAATGATCTGAGTACTCACAGGGGCAGGTTTTATACCTAATTTTTTGCATACATACTCCTCCACATCCGGAGGTGTGTGGGCAAATGTGCCTACAGCACCGGATATTTTGCCACACGATATCACATCCCTTGCTGCATACATCCGGTCAAGGGCTCTTTCCATCTCGGAATACCAGAGTGCAAGCTTGAGACCAAAGGTAGTGGGCTCTGCATGTATACCATGAGACCTCCCCATCATAGGTGCATCCTTGTACTTAAAGGCCAACTTCTTTATGGAGGCCATAAGATCTTTAATGTCTTCTACCAAGACGTCGGAAGACTCTCTCAGTAAAAGGGCATATGCAGTATCCAGCACATCCGAAGATGTAAGCCCCATGTGAATAAACCTCGCATCATCTCCAACATATTCCCCCACGCATGTAACAAATGCAATCACATCATGGCGAGTAACAGACTCAATCTCCTCTATCCTCTTTATATCAAAGTTGGCCTTCCCCTTTATATTCTTCAGGGCATCTTTGGGTATCTTACCCAATCCGGCCCACGCCTCACACACTGCAATCTCTACATCCAGCCATTTCTGATATCTGTTTTGATCCGACCAGATCCTGGCCATCCGGGGTCTTGTATATCTTGGTATCAAGCCTGCTCCCTCCTCCTATCTATCATATAGTTACTCCCAGAAAGAGTTTTTATATACGACTTTATCTCAGTGGCATCTTGCAAGGCCTCACCATAATGTTTATATAAAGCCCCTTTATTGAGGACTACTGCTATAGAGATACTCATTATTGGAAATTTTTTCATCTGGCCTTTTCTATCCTTTGTAAAGATCTCACCTTTTTCCCTATCATCTTCATTGTAAAAATTGGGCATAATCATATCAAACCTGGAAATGATCTCCTCGCATAAATGTTTGCAGGAAAAAATTGGACATATAAATACAAAATCATCCCCTCCTATATGACCCACAAACAAAGGCTCTATCTTTGATTCTTCTACAGAATTGACTATAATCCTTGCAGTAGCCAATATTACTTCATCTCCCCTGGAAAACCCATAGCTATCATTAAAAGACTTGAAATGATCGATATCTGCCCATGCAATAGCTACCTTTTGCCCTTCATCAAACATCCTCTGAATGTATCTTATTATTGATTGATTTCCAGACAGTTGCGTAAGCGGACTAGTGTCAAGATCCCTTTGCATCCTGGACAGTGTAAACCTTAACCGCTGTTCTATCGCTATTGGTTTGTCCTGAATAATGATAAAATCATCAACAAAGATGTCTTCCAAAGAAATATCCTTAATCTCTTCTCGATCCACCATAAGTACAACAGGCAGATGCCCATACACAGTATTCCCTTTAAGCTCCTGAATTATATTACCTTTAGAAGCCCTCGCAAACGAATCTTCTACTAGTATAAGGTCCGGAGGGTCTGTATAGATACTATCTATGGCGTCTTTGGTATTATCAATTATATTAATATCATCAAATAACACATCAAGAACATTGGATAACTGCAAATCCACCTTACCAGATGTAAGAAGCGTAACCTTCAATACCTACTCCATTGAGGCAAGCCTGAAATTCTCTACGTCCTCCAAATCAACTATTATCTGCTTCATTAGACTACTTAAATCCAGCCTCCCCATATCAAGATAGTCCCAGGCCTTTTGCGATATCTTTTGTACCCATGGATCTCCACCTGAGCCAACCCCAAACGCACGCACAATACTATCAGCAATATGTACAACATAGACCTTTTCCTTAAGCTTTGCTATCTCATCTGGATTGTGATGATATGCTACAGGCATTGCCAATCTTTCCGGGAGATTCCATTCTTCTGAAAGCCATCCTCCTATTGCACTGTGATCTATCCCCAGTACACTTAATTCTGCATCCCTAAACAGGCACTTATCTCTATCTATTATCCTTAATATCGTATCATAATCTTCCCTTAAAGAAACGCTTACAACCACTTTGCCTATATCGTGCAAAAGCGCTGCAGTAGAAATTTCCTCTGGTTCCGGTATGCCTAGTTTGCGGCTGATAGTGCCGGCGACTATGGCACATCCTAAAGAGTGTTCCCATAAACCTAACATGGATTTTTCCATAAGATCAAAGACCGAGGCAGAAAGCACGACACCCTTTATAACATTAAACCCTAAAAGTATTACTGCATGGCTTATAGAAGAGATCCTTCCGGGAAATCCATAAAAGGGGGAATTCACCAGCCTTAAGACCCTTGCGGTCAAGACCTGATCAGAAGATATGATTTTCCCCACATCATTTGCTGTCACATTAGGGCTTTCTACCATCTTGGTCAATCTTTGAACCACAGCAGGCAGAGTTGGGAGGGATCGTATCTTCTTTGTAATGGCCTTTATCTGTTGTGATTTACTCATTGGTTATATCCTCGCCTAAGTGTCTTCTCCCCCGTTCCCTTCTTCCTCTTCATCTTCTTCCTCCTCTGACATGATCGCATCTACTATGGCATCTTTTATCTTGTCCATGATGGGGTCATCTTCTACATTTACAAATCTGGCGCTGGCCTGAGCTATCCTTTCTTCTTTTGTCTTTTCTTCCTGACCCATGTCTACAGGATGACCCTTTAAGGTTACAACTACAACATTCATTCTGCCAAGCCTTTCTATAAGGGTAGCTGTAAGTTCCGTGCCTTCAGCACACAATACAAAACCCTTTTCATTTGTTACAGGTCTTGCAAGGAACATCCCGGGCTTTACCTGACCTAAAGGAACCTTCTGCATATAAGCCTCCTCGACTCTATCTCATCAAATACTTATCTCACCTTAGATCCAACTACCGGCTCTTTATCAAAGGTAAGTAGGGCCAATGTGCCCCCTGGGGCATCAGCAGCCAACAGCATGCCTTCACTCGTAATCCCCATCAGCTTTGCCGGCTTCAAGTTGGTGACAACAGCTATATACTTACCCTTAAGATCCTCAGGGGCATATTCCTTTGCCATTTCTGCTACAATCTGGATATGTTCACCAATATCTACCTTTAAAAGCAAAAGCTTATCAGAACCCTCCACCTTAGATGCATCTAAGACCTTCCCTGCCTTCATCTCTACCTTTGAAAACTCAGAAATATCTATCAAGTTTGTCTCCATTTCCGTTTCTTTCCTCCTTTGGCGGACATCGCTTTTATCTTTGGATATTAACCTTTCCACCCTGGGGAACAAGGCCTTTTGAACCGTAATCTTGGCGTCCGGTCTTAAAGCACCGAATGATCTAAGGGTCTCCATGCTTATATCATCTTTATATCCAATTGTATCCAGGATCTTTCCTGCTGCTATTGGCATGACGGGGCTTAACATCACTGCTACAAACCTAATCCCTTCTATAAGGGTATATATGACTGAAGCAAGCCTTTTGGTATCATTCTTAGCCAATGTCCATGGGGCGCTATGATCTATATATTTATTCAACCCTGAGATCAGAGACCATATTGTTGCCAGCGCACTATGAAACTCAAGAGATTCCATCTTTGATGAATAAGTCTCTGCGCTCCCTAAAGCCAGGGCCTTGATATCATTATCTAGGCCTTCCATAGGCCCTGGTGCGGGCAGTATGCCTTTAAAATACTTGGCCACCATAGCAGTGCTACGGCTTATCAGGTTTCCAAGATCATTAGCAAGGTCTGCATTGAACCTCTCCACCATGGCCTCTTCGGAAAAGTTTGAATCCAGGCCGAAGACCATATCCCTAACCAGAAAATACCTGAATGCATCTATCCCGTATTTATCCTTCAGGGCAAGAGGATCTACAACATTCCCCAGGCTTTTAGACATCTTGGCGGATTCTATATTCCAGTATCCATGAACATTTAGATGCTTACAGGGATTTAGACCTATAGCTCTCAACATGGTGGGCCAATATACAGCATGCGGTTTTAATATATCCTTGGCAATAAGGTGTTCGCATGCACTCCAACGGTCTTTAAACTTACCCCCGTCAGGATAATCTATGCCTGTAAGATAGTTAATCAATGCATCGAACCATACATAGCATACATAATCGTGGTCAAATGGGAGATCAATTCCCCAGGACAGACGCTTCTTCGGTCTGGATATACACAAATCATCTAATGGTTCCTTGAGCAGCCCTAATACCTCATTTTTATACCGCTTGGGACGTATGAATTCCGGATGTGTATTTATATACTCTATAAGCCATGGCCTATATTTCTCCATCTTAAAAAAATAGTTTTGCTCGCTTACCAGGACTAATTCTTTACGATGTATAGGGCACTTACCATCTTCCAACTCATTGGGGGCATAAAACCTCTCGCATCCTATGCAATAGTGCCCACTGTATTCCCCAAAATATATATCCCCCTTATCGTACACATGCTGTAAGATCCTCTGCACTGTATGTATATGCTGATCTTCTGTAGTCCTAATAAATCTATTATTTTCAATACATATCTCAGGCCATAATGCCCTGAATCTGGCGCTGTTTTCGTCTGCTAATTCCTTAGGGGTAGTACCCAATTCTACAGCTGTCTGTGTAATCTTATCCCCATGTTCATCCGTACCCGTAAGGAAAAAAACCCTTTTCCCGATAAGTTTATTATACCTGGCCATTATGTCAGCTATAATGGTTGTATAGGCATGGCCTAGATGGGGCTTGGCATTCACATAATAGATAGGTGTAGTTACATAAAAATAATCACTCATGAACCCTTTTCCTTCTTCTCTTCCTCCTGGAGGATCTCTTGCCTTCTTTCTCTGTGGAGGTATTCCGAGAGGCGACCTTATTTGTAAGTTCTCTCTCTCTCTTCTCACCACCATGAAGCTCTGTATATTCTTCATCTGTCAGGACATCTGAAGGCATGGCTTTTATAAAACGTCTCTCCGGTGTACGGGCAATAAAGCTCTGATTCATCACATTTATGCTTACCACAGTACACACCCCTTGGTCTAGATAGACTTTCTTCCCCGGCTTTGGTAAATTATTTATAAGATCAGAGTACGCCTCCTCTTCATAGGCCAGACAGCACTTAAGCTTTCCACATATACCGGAAATCTTATTAGGATTTAAGGTGAGGTTCTGGTCTTTTGCCATCCTTACTGAAACCCGCTGAAAGCTTCTAAGGAATTTGGTGCAACATAACTCCCTTCCACAACTGCCGATACCTCCAAGCATAGCAGACTCCTGGCGTGAGCCTATCTGACGCAATTCTATACGCGTTTTATATTTCTCTACCAAATCTTTCAATAACTCTCGAAAATCTACACGTTTTTCTGCAGTGAAATAAAAGGTTGTCTTTGTCTCGTCAAATGTCTGTTCCACCTTAGATAGCTTCATTGATAACTTTCTTGCGTTTATACAGCTTAAACAAAAATTAAAGCCTTTCTTTTCATTACTCTTTATTTGTTCCAATTTCTTTATATCTTCCTGGCTCGCCTTACGAAGCACAGGTTTAATATCATCCAACTCCTTAGAATATACATCTGTTGCATCCCCTAAGACTTTCCCTGAAGATTGCCCTACTTCAGTATCCACTATAACAAGATCACCGTGCTTGAGGCCCAAATCTCCTCCATCGAATATATATGGTGTGGGTGTATTGCAAAATTTTATCCACACAAGTCCTTTATTTTCTTCTGCCTTGCTCATAATTGTTTAGATGTTATCAATCTTAAGTAACATTTTGCAAGCTTATCTTTACAATAATATTATTTGATATTGATAATCAGCTTCATATAAACTAAATAAGGGGTGGAAATGGACACCATAAAAGAGAATGTAAAACAATTATTATCTGAGATACCAGGCGGTGTGGATATAGTTGCTGCTGCAAAAACAAGGTCTTCAGATGAGATACTACAAGCCATAGACGGAGGCTTAAAGATAATCGGCCAAAATTATGTCCAGGAAGCCCTAAAAATTATCGAAGACATCGGTCACCAAGTGAGGTGGCACTTCATAGGCCACCTGCAAAAAAATAAGATAAAGTATGTCGTGCCTGTCTTTGATATGATAGAGACAGTAGATTCTATGACGCTGGCAACACAAATCAATAAACATGCAATCAAGCATAACAAGACCATGCATATCCTGATCGAGATAAACTCCGGAAGAGAACCACAAAAATTCGGGGTCTTTCCTGAGGACGCATATAACCTGATAAAAGAAATAAAGGCGCTATCCAACCTTAAAATCATGGGGTTAATGACCATGGGAAAGATGGTAGATGACACCCAAGAGATAAGAAAATGCTTCAAAGAAACAAAAACCCTGTTTGATGAGATCAATGCCTTGAATATCGAAGGTGTAGAAATGAAATGCTTATCTATGGGGATGAGTGACTCCTATACGATCGCCATAGAAGAAGGGGCAAATGTCGTACGTATTGGGACAAAGATCTTTGGCCCAAGGTCTTATTAGTTGGAATTTCTCGATTTATTTCTTCGATCTAAGAGCACCTTTAATATAAAGATAGCTCCAGGCTCAGCTTGAGGAACCATCTCTATTTCTGCTCCTATCTTTACCATTGCAATCCTAGCTTCTGTAAGACCAAGACCTACTTTCATAGGATCAGTAGAATAAAATGGGGCAAATATGGTTTGAGGATCATCTTCGACCCCATACCCAAAATCTCTTATAGCAATATAGGCATATGTCTTGTCCTTGAAAAGGTGTACCTCTACCTTTAAGCTTCCTGTATCAATGGTATTCTCTAATATCCTGGAAAAGGCAACTTTAATATGGTCAGAATCAGTATATGCTAAAATATCTTGCTCGTCCTTAATATTTACGAGTATAGGAAGATCAAGAGATAAGACAGCATCTTTTACTAAGTGTGTAAGATTCACTCTGGAAAAATAAACATTCCTACTTACTATGGATTCATACCTTTCAATTTGGGATACCATATTTTCTATCCTTGTGACAGATGAAACCATCCTAGATATTGGCCCGTATTTCTCTTTTCTATCTTTGCTTCTATTTTGTCTCTCAAGCCTTCTTATATACACACCTATCACTGTCAAAGGATTCCTCAACGCATGGGCAAGGCCATCTATCATTAACGCAAGATCTTTAGGCTGAACACTAAGCCTATACTCCATGGTGCGAATATCTGTAACATCCCTCCCTATTACTGAGAGCGCATAAATACGTCCATCCTCTACCAATGGACTACCCATAAAAGAAAATATACCGGTCTTCCCGCTTGTAAGATTAAGCCAAACCTCTGCCTTGGATGACTCCTCTTTGAGAAAAATGTTCTCTATTGTCTTTTCCCAAAAGTCCCTATCCTCATCTATAATAAAATCTACAAAAGATTTACCTATAAGGGTCTGATTGTCTTCGGCTAGATGTTGTTTCATAGTATCATTGCAAAACTTGATCTTGCCAGATGGGCCTAAAACAAAAATAAGATCTGTAAAATTATTTATAATATCCTTAAAGCGCCTACCATCCCCGGAAAACCTAGACCGTGCCTCTTTGATAGCCAGATTTTTCTCGCTAAGGGAGTCTATATGCGTATCAGCCATATCATATGATTCCAGCACCTCTCTGTATATGTTTGATATGGCCTTTATTACCCCTGCATCAGGAGGAATGATTCCTTCTACGCCATCAGGAAATGGTGAGGTTGTCGGCTGATCAGAAACCAAATATACCCTTTTAAATACTATATCACTATCTAAAGTAAAATCCTTAGCATTCACAAAAACAAGAGCATTATTGGGAACATCCTTTAATGTAGCTGCTCTTTTTAGATTAAAGCCTCCTGGTGGGGCGGTTTTCCCTATCCAAAAAATATCCATAAAAAACTATTCGGAAAGAAATCTGATTTTCTTTATTGTGAGGATTCTCCTAACTTTTAAAACATACAACCTCAAAGTAAGAAATCTTTTTTAGGAAAAATTTTGGCCTGCCGGAACTTGTAACTAAACATGTTGTTTGATATGAATACCTAATGCGCAATAACAGGGGCCTTTCTTGGGGAAGGCGATTGGGAATCTTTTTTCTTATAAGCGGAATTACCATCGGTTTGGTAATCTGTGCTACCTCCACCACACAAACATGGGATGCACTGCGACACATAGAAATAAAAGACATTCTACTGCTTAGTGCCTTATGTGGTCTTATGCTCCTATTTGATGCACTAAGGACATCGGTCCTATGTTCAGCCATCGGGCACAGGATACCGTTTACATATGTGTTAAAGATGATCTTGATAGGTATGTTCTTCGGCGCCATTACGCCCTTGCAATTAGGTATGTTACCTGCGGAGATCTATATGATGTACAAGTATGATATACCACTTGGCAATGCCATATCTATAGATGTGGTAAAAAGAATATCCACTATGGGGATCCTTGCAATAGCCGGTGTTATTGTGCTGGTCACAAACAGCGCATTTGCTTCCAACAAGATCCTTTTGTATCTTTATTACTACGTGGTATTCTTCTATCTGTTTATCTCCTTTCTATTTCTTGGTGTTTATTTCTTCCCAAAACAGACCATGTGGCTTGTAGATAAAATCCTGGGCTATCTACACAAACGCTCTGTGATTAAAGACTATGAAGTAGACCGATATGTTCATGGGGTAGCAGATGACTATTTCAACGCACTTGACCTTTATCTTCATAAAGGGAGGTTTGGTTTTTTTGTGGCCCTGGTAATAGGATGTCTATTTATCACGACACAATTTATCTTGGCCCCTGTAATTATTCATGGACTTGGGTTTAAGGTGTCTTTCATGGATGCCATTCAGGCACAGATAATACTGCTGCCTATGCTCTACTTTTCTCCTACTCCCGGGGGAAGTGGCGTGGCCGAGGGTGGGTTTGCCTTATTATTCACCAGCTTTATACCCACGCACCTTATAGGCATCTCGGTTGTACTCTGGCGAATCTTCACCACCTATATCGGTGTAACCTTAGGGATGCTTCTCACGCTTGGTTCTATCGATGTAGATAAAATATTACATACAAGATTAGCCAAAAGATAAACTCACCGGCATACCTATCTTTGCATCTATAATATCATCCGCCCTTGCCTGGTTTGCTACGATCTCAATAGTTGATGCGCTTCCGCATACAAGCCCTAATTCTCCACAGGGGATATCCGTAAAGGTCTTTGCTATAAGCGCTATGGTAATACCACTTACAGTTAACCTGCATCCTGGTCTAAGGTGGCTGCAATCCAGATTGGTTATTATATTACCAAATCTATCTATATGCACTATCATGGGTCTGTGTATATCCAATATAACAGGACTGTCCATTGGCGGGCCTAGATTCTCTATCTTGTCATCATCCAGTACCACCCCAACCAAAGAAGCAAATATATCCCTGCCATGAAATGTTGGAGATATACTTCCAGATGGCCGCCATTTTACTTCAATAACCTTATTCGCGGGGTATATAAAGGAAAAGACACCATTATCCGGGCCAATTAATAAATGACCGTCCTTTTCCACAGCAATTATGGCCCTTTCAGATCCGACCCCTGGATCGACTATTGCCAGATGTATACTGCTGTTTGGAAACCATGAGTATGATGTGTGTATAAGCCATGCACCAGACATAATATCATGGGGGGGAACCTGATGAGTGATATCCACTATACAAACATCCGGATGGTAAGATAGAATCCTTGCCTTTACCTGCGCTACATAGCCATCCCTTTGCCCAAAATCAGAAATAAACGTTACTATTGGTCTCATGATTCCTATATAGCATACAATAAGGCAACTATATCTACCATTGTTTTTGCTAATGTTTTACTATAATCATAACAGGACATAAATCAATTCAGGGTAAGGAATTAACAATGAAGATCACTGAAGAGAACTGCTTTTATCCCGATCATATCCTCTATTTCGACCCTTCCAATATGGGGTTTGAAAAACAAGAGTTCATGATAGAAGATCGTCTTCACTGCTGGTTTGTTCTACCTAAAACAAAGGATGTAAAGGATACCACTATAGTTCATCTTCATGGCAATGCAGAAAACATGACATCTCATATTACAGGGGTAATCTTTCTTCTTGAACTAGGTTACCCCTTGATTGCATTCGATTACAGCGGATATGGAATGTCCAAGGGGAGCCCTTCATTGGAAGGCATCCAAAGGGATGCAAAGACTGTATTTGCCCATGTATCGGAAAGGGGTGAGTTATTCGGGCATTCTATATTTGGTTTTGGGCAGTCAATGGGCGCATACACACTGGCCAGGATCCTCCCTTCCCTTCCATGGATCAAAGGGGCCATTCTTGAGGCAGGTCTCACCTCATTCTATGACCTTTTCTCTCAAGCCTACCCTCAATATACATGTACTATCCCAAACAAAGGGCTCTCTTCTTTAGACACCTTGACTGAGAGCCAGGTGCCCAAACTATTCATCCATGGAACAGCAGACGAGGTGGTCCCTTACACTCATTCATTAGAGATGCATTCTCAAGCATCCAAGCCCAAGGACATCTTGATATTAGATGGGGTAGCCCATATAGGTGCCATGGTATCCGGAAAGGCTAAAGAATATATCTCAAAAATCACCTCATTCATAGAAAAAAATAAATAATTTTCTCCCAAGGCCTTGACAAATGAATAGTCACGCTTATTTTATAAGCCATATAGTCTATTGCTATTAATTTCACTCGCCAAGGCGTGAGTGGGCCCAAAAGGAGGGCCATTAATGCTTCTTAGTTATGTAAGGCATATTCAGTAGGCCTTACTTTTCTTGTAACTGCTCAGGTTATTAGCTTGAAGGCTATTAGACTGAAGGATACTGAGATCCTCTGGGCGGCAAAAGCCGTATTTAGGGAATATGATACTTGAATAGCTATGCTATTATAGGGTTTTGTGAGTCTTTTACCTAAAAGTCTTCAGCCTATCCACCTGAGTAGTTGCCTTTTCTTTTTTACACCCCAAGGTTTGCCTCATCTTCTATTGAAGAAGGCGCCAGGGGCTGAGTATCGATCACAAGACCACCCCCCTGGACTTTAATGTGTATGGCCGAACCATCCACAATTGTGCCTGCAATAAGGGCACGTCCAATTCTGGTTTCTAATCCGCGCTGCAAAAATCTCTTGAGGGGCCTGGCACCATAGACAGGATCAAATCCTTCACGTGCTATAAATTCCCGCGCAGCATCTTCTAAATATAATGAGATTCCCCTCTCAGAGAGCCGCATCTTTAACTCCTGGGTTAAGAGGTCTACTATCTTTTTGATCTCTTCAAATGTGAGCGGCTTAAATAGCACTATATCGTCCACCCGATTGAGGAACTCCGGCCTGAAATGAATCCTAAGCTCATCCATAACCTTCCCCCGCGTACCCTCTTTGATCTCTCCGTGATCTGTAATACCTTCAACCAAATATTGGGATCCGATGTTTGATGTCATAATAATAACAGTGTTTTTAAAATCCACAGTCCTCCCATGAGAATCTGTGGCCCTGCCATCATCAAGTATTTGAAGAAGCACATTAAAGACATCATGGTGAGCCTTTTCTATCTCATCAAACAGGATCACCGAATAAGGCTTGCGCCTAACCGCCTCAGTGAGTTGTCCCCCTTCATCATAGCCTACATAACCAGGGGGGGCGCCTATCAATCGAGATACAGTATGCTTTTCCATATACTCACTCATATCAATACGGATCATATTCTCTTCCGTATCAAAAAGGGCCTGCGCAAGGGTCTTTGCCAGCTCGGTCTTACCAACACCTGTCGGCCCTAAAAAGATAAAGGACCCAATTGGTCTTTTGGGATCTTTGATTCCGGAACGTGCCCTGAGAACGGCATCAGCAACAAGACCAACTGCCTCATCCTGGCCTACAACCCTTTTGTGCATAATCTCATCGAGCTTTAATAACTTCTCCCTTTCACCCTCCATCAAACGGGTAACGGGTATACCTGTCCACCGGGAAATGATCTCGGCAATAATATCTTCTGTCACCTTTTCTCTAAGCAGTCTTTTGCCGCCTTGATCTTTGGTTAATCTATCCTCTTGGTCTTTAAGATTATTTTCCAGTTCGGGAAGTTTACCATGCTTGAGCTGCGCTGCGCGGTCCAGATCATATTCCCTTTGGGCCTTCTCGATGTCTCGTCTAACTATTTCGATCTCCTCTCTTATCGCACTGACCTTGCTGATGGCCTGTTTTTCTGCCTCCCACTGGGTCTTCATGACCTCTGCCTGCGACTTAAGGACATCCAATTCCTTGCGCAACTCCTCAAGCCTGACCTTACTCGCCTTGTCCTTTTCCTTCTTTAGAGCCGCTTCCTCTATCTCTAATTGCATTACCTTGCGGGTTATCTCATCAAGCTCTGCCGGCATAGAATCGATCTCAGTACGTACCATTGCACAGGCCTCATCCACCAGATCAATGGCCTTATCCGGCAAAAACCTATCTGATATATATCTGTTGGACAGCACTGCAGCAGCTACAAGCGCACTATCTAGAATCTTCACCCCATGGTAAACCTCAAACCTTTCCTTTAGGCCCCTTAGGATAGATATGGTGTCCTCCACAGCAGGTGGATCTACCATGACCGGCTGAAAACGCCGCTCCAGGGCTGCATCCTTTTCTATGTATTTACGATACTCATCTAATGTGGTTGCCCCTATACAGTGAAGCTCTCCTCTGGCCAGCATGGGTTTAAGCATATTACCCGCATCCATAGGCCCTTCCGCCCTTCCGGCGCCAACAATGTTATGTAACTCATCGATAAATAGCAGCACCCTTCCATCGCTCGCCTTTATCTCGTTCAGGACTGCCTTAAGCCTTTCCTCAAACTCGCCCCTAAACTTAGCCCCCGCAACCAGCGCACCCATATCGAGTGCAAAGATAGTCTTATCTTTTAGCCCTTCAGACACATCACCGCGTACGATCCGCTGTGCCAGGCCCTCAACAATGGCGGTCTTGCCTACACCGGGCTCTCCAATAAGAACAGGATTGTTCTTGGTCTTCCTGGAAAGCACCCGGATAATCCTTCTGATCTCTGCATCCCTGCCTATTACCGGATCCAGTTTTCCCAGGCTGGCCTGGGCAACCAGGTCAAGGCCATACTTTTCCAATGCCTCATAGGCCTGTTCAGGCATGGCACTGGTAACCCGCTGATTACCTCGTATAGCTGTCAGTGCCTGCAAAAACCTCTCACGGGTGATATTAAACTGTTTAAATATACGCCCGGCTGGAGTAGACGGTCCCTCACCTATCATGGCAAACACCAAGTGTTCCACAGAGACATACTCATCCTTTAGATTTTTGGCCTCATCCTCTGCCTTGACCAGGATTTTATTAAGTCTTTGAGTTATATAGACCTTGCCGGGCTCAGCCCCCGGGCCTGAAACCTTTGGCCTTTTTTGCAGTTCTCTTTCAACTTCTGCCTTGAATGACTCCACTGGTATATCCATCTTGGCCAGGATACGAGGCACAAGGCCATCTGGCTGATCCAACAAGGCAAGAAGCAAATGTTCGCCATCAATCTCAACATGGCCAAGACGTACCGCCTTGGTCTGCGCATCTTGAAGCGCCTCCTGTGATCTTTGTGTGAGCCTGTTGGTATCCATATCCTTTTTCTCCTTTTTTCCCTGCTAATCTATCCGGACCAAATGACCATATTTCTTAGCCCGGCTTGATTCCTATATCTTTATTAGGAACGCCAAGAACCACTTTCAAGCTTATGGATGGAAAAATCAAGGTTTGTTTAATATAGGGCTGGTCTGCAGGGTCCAGTGCCCAAGTCTCGCTTCCATACTTGGTTTCTTCTCTTTTTATCTCTTAAAGCGACCAATTACGTATAACGTTCAAGGCCAAAAGAAGTGCGATAGCATTTGGATGTTAATCTTTTGGCCAGTGTTATCTGCTGGTGCGGGCAGGTATCATTTCAAAAGTTCTTTAAATCTCTCAACTGTTAAATCAGCATCCCTGAGAATGCTCGCTAAAACCTTTGGGTGGAGAATCTTTCCGGAATGATAGGGAACGGTTGCCCTCCTGCCTTCTTTATTTTTGTATATCTTGTGGCTACCTCTCTGCCGTGAAAAGGAAAGACCTACCTGTTCCAGTACCCTGATTGCATCAACAGCAGTTGCTCTCGGTAGTTTTCCACTCATACAGCTACTTCCAACAAGGTGAGGCTTACCGAATCTGCCTGCGGAATTTCTTCACCGCTTTCAATTCTGTCTTCTATGTGAAGGCGAATAGCATCCTTGATATTTTCCAGAACCTCCTCATAAGTATCACCCTGTGTGTAGCAACCCTGAAGTTCAGGACAGAGAGCGAAATAACCATCAATATCCTTTTCAACGACTACTGAAAACTTGTAAACACCCATATTGCACCTCCGGCAAATAATTATCTACTATTCTTTGTATTCAATCACAAATGCTTTCCCTTTTTTACTAGATTCACAAAATCCTGATTCAATAAGAATTGGAACAAGATAACTTAGCTGTTGAGGTGTTTGTCTTTCATTTTTAAGTACCTGAGCAATCTTCTCGAAAATTTCTTTTCTACTCATCATTTTAACCTCTCAAAGTGGGTTCGGAATTTCGGACAACGGTTTGCGAAGCAAAAATCTGTGGCGAGCCCCAAGGGCGAACCTTTTATGCTATGTTATCGGAAGTTGCTTGTTCATCGCTGCAGAATCTCTATTATCTTTTCAATGACCTCCTTAAGTTTTCTATGCTTAAGACTGCCAACTCGATATAAAACAATGTGGCTATCTGCTGTAAATATACGATTAGGCCTCACATTACTCTATTTTTTGAGACATGAATTCAGAAACGGAGGGGCATATCTATCTCTGATCAATCGGCTGGTTATCTGACAGAGAATCAAATCATCCCCTTCCAAGTCTGCAACAATCAATGCAGGCCGTCTTTTGGCTTGTGTCAAGTCAGAAAAAGGAAAAGGAATAACAACATCGCCCCTTATAAATTTTGCCACGCCTCATCCTCGTCAGGCGTTAGCCAATCTTTCTTAAGAGACGACTCACTTGCAATCGCAAGCTCAAACCTTTCCTTAGTAATCTTTGTCCTTAGAAAGTGAACAAAATCCAGTATCTCATCAAGAAATGGTTCTGGTATATTCTCAATTTCGCTTAAAAGTAACTCCTTCTTACTCATAATTTCACATCCTCCTTAAATATACCACCTTACTCAATTATAAGCAATTTCCGATAACGCATCGCATGTTTGTGAAGTCCCGAAAGGATTTACGAAGTGTCGTAAACACGCTGTTATACGCTGTTGGTCGCTTTCTCTTTTACTCATTGTGGGGGTTTAATCTTATTTAGGACAAATTCTTTTACCTTCTTGGCTATTTCAAAGGCTTCTTTAGCGTCTTCTATTCCTGGTTCAAGCCAGACATCTGGATAACGAATCTCCACAGCGTAATCGGTAAGGTTATCCGCATCTTCTAATTCGTCTTTAAAAGAAGAATCTTTAGTAGCACATAATTCTAATAAATCTATTATCCTATGGGTCTTAGTAAAATAAATTTGATAGTATACTAAAAAGGCTTTCAGATACTTCTCTACTGTCTGCTGGCAGTGAAAACATACTGTGTCTGTAATTGGGTCTTCAAAGGATAATTCTCTTTCTGCGGTCAAAAGATCTCTTTCGGCCTTCTTTATCCATTTATTGACCAGATCCTTAATAATTTCATCTCGATTCATAAATAACTTTCCCAAATTTATTTGCAGGATAAACAATGGTACCAATAATATCTTTATATGTCTCAAATTCTTCAGCAGTTTTTACAATTACATCCACTGAAACCTTCAAACCAGAGAGGATTTTCCTCACCTTTCGATTCTGCAAACGTGAGGGTAAATCACTATCTTTAATAATTAATAAATCCAAATCGCTCTCTTCTGTAGGTGTTCCGTTGGCATATGAGCCAAAAAGAATCACCTTTTGTGGCTCGAAGTTCTTTACAATCTCCTTGATGATTTCATTTATTTGCTCTTGAGTTAGCATTAAGACACCTCTTTGTAACCTTATTTAAGCGACCAATTGCGTATAACGCTCCCAGCGTATCTGAGCTCCTGCGAAGCAGAATTTGGGCGAAGTGCCGAAGGCACGGAGCCAGATACGCTCTGTTAGGCGACGTTCTACTCATTTTTACACTTCCAGCCATTTCTTACAGACTTTTTTAATATCTTCAAATGAACCATAATCTTCTTTATAATCTATCGATGGTGTAGGATTTTCTAAACCATATGATTCAATGTCCGCCTTATCCTTTACCCTCAACGAAGTTATATTTAAAACCTCTAATAGCTTCTCGACATCCTCTTCTTTAATTTTGGGGAATCTGAATTCAATCTTACTTTTTTGCCAAGTTGAAACCATTATTTTTTTCTTTCCATTTGTTAGATGAAAACCTGAACCTGATAAGGTTGTTGGTTCAATATTTAGTTCCTTAACAAGAGCCCTTAGGTAATCACCCAATGGGGGTTTTAATCTTTTATAGTGATCTTCGATATCTCCTTCCCATTTCTGATAAGTTGTTCTTTTTCTATCAATTTCTTCCTCCGCTATTCTAATTTTGACTATATTTTCAGAAATGTCTGGTGTAGGCAATATTTTCTTTGGATATACAAACAACCCGTCATTGTGGCTATACAACTCTAATTTAACGCATTCTATCTTTATACCCTTTAAAATAAGCCAGGTAACAGCAGATAACAGATCTTCTGAGAATTCGCCAGCAACTAAAATTATCCTCTGATTCTTGTTAAAATCCTCAGGAATGTTTATAGAAGCATCACAACGGCTTCTTAGATTATCCTCCGCTTTTTCTAAGAAGTTTGAAGTCTCAGATAGACCTAATTCCGTCTTATTTTTCTCAAGATATTCAGCATAAATTTTACATGCTTCATCGAATGTTGTATGTATAAAAGACGATACATAAGTAATCGCTTGAAACTCTGTCATTTTTTCAGCAAGGTCTCGCTTTAATTCTGCAATTACAATATTGCCAAAGTTATCTACACCCAATAAATCCAATCGTTTCCCTGTTAAGCTTGTCTTCTGTTCGCCAATGATTGTTATATCCTCTTCATCACTTTCTGACAGAATACTGGGATTTTTTCTTATCCACGTTTCTATATTTTGTGGTTCCGTCAATTTCTCAGTTGAAAAAGTCGTTTCTTCTAGCTGAACTATCTCGTTCCTATTTTTATCGTACTTAAACAACATTCTATTCCCCTCCAAGAATGTCGCCTAACATTCCGAGCGTATCTGAAGCCCACCGAAGCCAGATACGCTCTGTTATCGGAAGTGTTCATTTTAATCTGTTTTCTTCAAATGATTTTTGTATCAAGACCTTGACATTTTGAAATCTCTCGAGGCTATCAATTGCAAGCTCCACATCGCCAACTCCCCAATGTCCAATGTTTGAAACATCACGAACATATTCAGGTGGATTCTCTAAATCCGGGTAATTCAATTTCAACCAAACACGCAGCCCACTTTTCCGAAGGTGAACACAACAAAAGATATTTTTACCATGAGTATATCTGACATACTTGGCAAGATACTTTCTTTGAACCGCAGTTGGATTAAACTCTCTACAAAATTTATCAATTGTCCAAAATAATTCTGCGACTTCTTGTGGTTTCCCTTTTAGGTGATGTTCCTCTTTATACTCTTTACCTCCTATTTTAGTTCTCTCAGGTGGGACAGTCTCCACACCAGATTTATAAGTTGGGAGACTCTCAATCTCTGATGTTTGGGCCCATAGCCTCTTGAGAGCTTTCTTGACTTGCGTTGGTTTAATGGTGTCATCTCCAATAGTTGAGCGTATAAGTCTGATCAGTGTGTTTGGAGGATCCATAAAGAGTTTGTCTAAAGCTTTTCTTATCTTTCCTGTGGTGAAGATTTGTTCACCAATCTCATCAAGTAGACCTTTAGCCATTGCCTCACATGAGAAACGCGCAAATTGTTCCGCAACTTGTTGAATTGACATGCCCTCTGTTTCCTTTGGATCGAGAGAAATTTCAAAAAGTAACTTGTCAGGAGCTTCCGCCTTCTCTGTGCTGCGATAGACTTTGTACGTAACACCATTAGTAAGGATGCACCATTCAACACCAGCATTAGCAGCGTAACCAACTACTTGTGTAATTGATTTAACATCTGTAAGTGGATCATTTAACGGCTTCGCTTCTATGAATAGAACTGGTTTACGGTTTATTTTGGGTGCATAGTCAACGGACTTTCCATCAATAGTCGGATACTCAAGCTCCAGTTCGTCTGGGTCTCTTACATCCCAGCCAAGGGCATTCAATAACGGATCAACAAATATTGTTCGTGTTGGATACTCCTTTAAGTCATCCTTTCGGTGCTTATCCAGTTTCATCCGAAGGTTTTCAATACATTTAATTATGGCGTCCATTTTCTACCTCCTGAACATTTCCAATAACTCGTTCATATCTGACAGTGTCGTATATGCTCCAATTTTGGAGGTATAAGCGACCATGTCGTTTATACCTCCATAGGTGAAATTTACCTTCATAGGCCATCACCTCCTTTAGGCACTAAAATTTCATCTAATGGGCTTTTTATTCGCATACAATCTTTGCTATTCACATAGATATAACTTTCCGTGGTTGTTGAGCTTTTATGCCCTAATAGCTCTTGAATG
>JAYEFR010000163.1:0-2456 GCA_034716155.1 Thermodesulfobacteriota bacterium | reverse complement strand
CAGCGTTATAATCGAATGTCTCAGGATTATCTTTCCCTGTGTCTCTGGTATGCTGTATGATACCATTTCTTTTTTTTTCTGCTTTTAGGATTAGGTCTCTCATATATTTGGGAACAATGCTCCGCCTCCATCAGATATTAGCCGAGCAAGATGCGCAAATGCATCAGGATCGTCATCATGTGTCGCATTAGGAAATCCCAACATCTCTTCTTTAAAATCATTATACCAATCAGCGTTAAGTGGAAATAGCCATTCATTTTGTCTCATTTGAGCTTGCGCCGTCCTCGCCCGTGCCAACTTATCGCCTATCGGTACAAGAAAGGTTGAATTAATGGCTTGTCTGGTCTGTTTCATCTTTCTCTTAACGGTCGGCCAAATAGCTTTTCTGATTTGCCCCTCTTCAAACCCGAAGAGCAACGGCTTCCACTTCATTTGCACATTGATAATCTCATCTGCTATACCATCCGCATCGTTTTTAAACCTGATCCTGTCCACTAATATCTTTTCATTTCCTGGCCCCATAGCCATAACGCAAATCACATTATAGTCGTTTTGCTGTTTTTGGCCAATAGCGAAGTCCATAGCAGCATAAAAGGGAATATAACAACCAGATGCCTGCCATTTTTTTAAAAGTGTATCAATGTCACCGCCATCCACAAACCAGTGCGCTTTAAAGTAGTTCCCTTCCTTTGCGCGTGGGTTCTGCTGGTATAGCGCTGAAAATAAATAACCTCCCATTGCTTTTCGGATAGATTTCAATTCTTCAATCGGAAATCGAGGGCTTAGGGCGTCACCTGTTTGCCGGCCTAACTGGTCGTTTTCCTCTGCTATTCCTGGTAAACTAATAACCTCCCATTGCTCGCCGGTACCTTCTTTCATCTCTTGAAGCAATCTGCCTGCAAGATCGTTTTGATGCCAGCGGGTTTGGATGAGAAATATCGCTCCATTTTGGTCCAGTCGTGTTCTTAATGTTGATCTATACCACTGCCATACAGACTCACGAACTACTTCAGAGGCGGCCTCTTCATAATTTTTGAAAGGATCATCTATGATCGCAATAGAAGCTCCACGTCCTGTGATAGGGCCGCCTACACCAGCCGCTATAAGCCCACCTGAACGGCCCTTAATCGTCCAGTGTTTTACAGCTCTGGCTTGTTGATCAACATTAATATTAGGGAATATTTCTCTTTCGTCCTGGATGGTGTTACGGGCAATTCGGGAGAAATCAAAGGCGAGGTCTGCTGAATAAGATGTTATCATTATGTAGCGGTCTGGGTATTTTCGTAGATACCACGCTGGGAATTTCTTTGAACAGACGTGAGATTTGCCCGAACGAGGAGGCATAAAGACCATGAGACGTTTGGTATGTCCAGCCGCAACAGATTCGAGCTTTTCACAGAGCAATTTAAGATGAGGCTCCCGTTGCCACGCCCCTCTGCCCTCATACTCTATATAGTCAACCAGATGTTCGGTTTTTTCACATATGTCGTTGGTCTTCGTAAAGGACTCAACTACCCCAGGCGCAGATTTCGAGGCTAAGATTGCAGCAAAGGCTTCTGGATCAAATTGTTGGGCTTGTAACGTCATTCTATCCTGCTGATATATTTCACAACTGACATCAAATCACTAATAACCAACTTTTTGTTACAGATATCATTCCTGACAGTTCCGGTCGCACGGCCTGTAATCCTGGAGATATCCTTCACAGTATAGCAATATTTTTGATAGCTGCTACCGTTTTTCCACCTGTTTTGCTCTGTCAGCTCACCCATGGTGATACTCACCTGATACAAATATCATCTATCTCACACCTCAAGACTTCTTTTTCTGTGCCGATATAGCCAATAATGCTTGTCTTGTTTTCTTTGCTTGTTCCGGTGGCAAAGTAGCCAGAATAGTGTTGAGAGTCGATTCATCCATGCCAACTTGGTGTTTTTCCAGCACCTTACCCTCTGTCCTATCCAGGAATTCCTTTTGAGCTTGCACATTACCCTCGTTGGCCACAGCTTTCATAGAAGCATATATCTCAGCACGGGGGACAGCGGAGTGTTTTTTGCGAAGCTCTAAGCCGTCCGATAGGATTTCGTTAAGTTCGGAGGGACTGAAATTACGGTACAAGCCGGCTTTCTTGAGCCCGCAAATCTTGGCCATGCCTTCCTTATTTGGGAAGTGGTTATCCCAGTTGGCCAGATATGCCAGCAACGTCTGTCTATGCCTGTCTTTCGCGGTTATTCGTCTATTTTTAGTATATTTAGGCATCATGGCATCATGCTCGCTGCGATCTCTTTAAGGACTCTCTTAGTCGCCCATAAATCCATCTTACGAGTTTTTTTGACTATACTCTCTGCACGCCTGCGTTCTGTTTGTGATTTCAATCGTTTATCTGTTTTGGCCTTTTCCACGTCCACCTCCTTTGCCCTTACCACCATTTGGACAGGATTTTGTGTTTTGGTTAC
>JAYEFR010000162.1:0-2489 GCA_034716155.1 Thermodesulfobacteriota bacterium | reverse complement strand
CTCGGGGCAGAGGAACGAAATCGTCTATGGGAGATGCGGCATCAGACCTTAGAATCCATCAAGAGAAACCATCCCGGCCTTTTGCCGATGATCATCGATGTGGCAGTGCCGCTGTCCCGATACAGTGAAGCCGTGACATTTACAAAAGAAACCGTCAGCGGTCTTACCGCTTATGTTTTCGGCCATGCCGGGGACGGCAATATCCACGTAGTGATTATGGACCGTCCCGACGATAACGAACGGTGGAAAGTTGTTGAGGAAGCAAACAGCAAGATTGTCATGAAGGCCCTCGAGTTTGAGGGAACCTGTACGGGAGAACACGGCGTGGGAATCGGTAAGCGGAAATTCATGGAGGCAGAGCACGGCAGGAGTCTTGAGATGATGCGCCGAATCAAGATGGAGTTACTCGATCCCCAGGGAATCATGAATCCGGGGAAGATATTGCCCTGAAACTCGCAAGGAGGTTAGCGTTATGAACGTGAATGGAAAACGATTCCTGAAAATTGTCTGTATCGTCGTATTATCTGCAATCTGTATCATCGGTTGCTCTCATCGTGGCCTTACGCCCCCTGTCGAAAACTGGAAATTCGCAGTCATGTGCGATACCCGCGGCGATAACACCAGTACTCCGGGAAAGACATGCCTGAATGACGAGGTGGTCAGGGCTATTGCGCGCGATATAAAGCGAGAGGGATGTGAACTCGTGATCATGCCGGGCGATATGGTCAATGGCTGGTGGGCAAACGGCGGTGAAAAACCTTACGGGATCAGCAAGGGCAGCACGTCTTATGAACGCCAGTTTGCAAACTGGAAAGAAGCCATGGCTCCCTGTTACGGGAGCGGCATCAAAGTGTACACGGTACGGGGAAATCACGAACACGGGTGGAGCGCCGTGTATCCTCCCGAACCACCCTATGATCCCGTTGCCGCACCGGGCCTCAAAAAGGCATACATCGAAGCGTTCGGTGCCGATAACCCCGATAACGGCCCGCCGGGGGAAAAAGACCTGACATACCGTGTTGCGCACAAGAATGCCTGTTTCTTAGGGCTCGACGAGTACGCCACCCCCCACCGGGTGAACCAGGCATGGCTGGATAAGCAGTTGGCCGGAGCCACCGTGCCTCATATCTTTGTTTTCGGGCACGAGCCCGCCTTCAGAACACAGCACCCCGACTGCCTCGCTTACTATGGCAAAGCCCGTGATGCATTCTGGAGCAGTATCGGCAATGCCGGGGGGCGTGTTTATTTTTGCGGACACGATCACTTTTACGCGCGATGTATGGTGAAGGATAACGCGGGACATGAGATCCGCCAGGTCCTCAACGGAACGGGCGGTGCCCCTTTGAGAGACTGGGACGGTAAATACGATGCCCCCTGCGTACAATCAGAATTCGTCGCGAATAAGATATACGGGTACAACGTGATAATGATTAGCGGTCGTAGCGTTTCAGTGATATTCAAACGATGGGACGGCGGGGATACCTGGACAGTGATCGATTCGCTTTCATACAGCGTTCCGGAGCGTCATTAATGAGGCGTCAGAACCCTTACAATCCGGGGTACAGATGGTCACGTGTGGCATTTTTCCAGCCAGTGCTTGAATAGTAATGTCAAAATCAATAGAACTCATGGAGGGTTGTCGAGATTATAGCAGATCTATGCAATTTTAGAATTGACAATGGAGTTATGAGATGCGATCCATATCTGGAAAGAAGTTCTCTGATTTAAAGTTAAATAGACAGTGCAAATATCAGCAACTAAGTAAAGAAATAAGCATGATGTCCCCAGATTTGCCCTAAGTTTGGGGTAGTTAAATTTAAAAGTTAAGAATTATTGGGATAGTCGTATGAGCAGTGCGGGATTTTTCATAACCCTGTTTGATAGGGACACCTTGAAACTCTATTTAAACAAAAGAGTATATGGTTTTCATATGCCCCCGGTTTATGGTGAGGTTTCTAATAGGAGCAGACACTATGCAGCATTAGCTGATTACGGATGCTCAAGAAGAGATACTCACATTTTTTTCTTTCTAAAAAGAGAAATTATTTATGGGGGTCAAGTCATTGGTAGTGAAAAATATGGCTCCTTTTATTTAAATGGCAGATATTCTCCATTATGCCGAAATGCTAATGCTACTTTATTTTGGGATGAATCTAATAGGAACTGCTATTCAAGTACTGCTCGAAAAGGGATATTTACTCGGCCTGATGTAAAGAATAACAATAGCGAGGTATGCCAGCCATACATTTTAATGTTTAAAGATAGATTGGGATTATCTGGTAAGACAATTTCATCTTACCAGTTATATTTTAATATTGGTAAATATCCTTTTCCTTTGCCGACTAACAGTATTTCAGGTATGAGTTTCTGTACAATGACTCCTTTTGAAACTAACATGGCTCTTGAACTATTGAAGAACGAAAGTATAAAGAGATACGAATTCAGTAATTATGATGAAGTGGAAACTGTTGGAACTCCAACTCCATATC
>JAYEFR010000161.1:0-2517 GCA_034716155.1 Thermodesulfobacteriota bacterium | reverse complement strand
TTAAGTTATGTTTTTTTGCGATCTCTTCTGTTATAGGCATTATAACTACAGGGCAATAGTCCAGTGGAGGTATCTTTTGTCTGATTATTGGCCATTCATCTATGATTCGAAGTGTATCTAGAATAAGGTTCTCTGTGGCTATATGACAGGAGAGTATTGCTTCAGTATCAGAGTCTTCCTGCTCAAATCGATAGGTACCCTCTCCCCATTGGAATATATCAAGAAATAATTCCCTTATCACAATATTGGTAGCCTTATCTAAAAGATTTTCTTCAAGTTTGCCCTGCGAGATGAGGATGTCTTCCCATTTGGCATGGCCCTTTTTCTGGCTATCAAGCGCAGCTTTATGTTGCTTTTCCCCTATAAAGCCGCTATTCAGTAATACCTTGGCTCTGGGGTCTGTTGCCCATTTATCGTTTGTTACACCTTTTATAATACCTTCTTGAAATAAGATAGAAATCTTTTTCTCTGGAGATGCCAAAATAAGGTTGCCTGTTTTCATCTGTTGACTTATGAGTTGGAATATCTCTGTTACGCCGAAGCCCTTTAATGTGCCTACTAATGCCATGTTACACACCTAGCCTTATAGGTGGGCTTTTATATGCCCTCCAATACGTGGCCCCTATCATAACGACACCAATAACCCTGATAACAGATCCCAGGTCGATGTCTGAAGGAACAAATGAAAAGACAAATTGCCCTCCGGTGATGATCAGGATTACACCTATACTTATTATACATAGCCTGGCTACGCCCTTTAATGTGCTGTTTGCTACGATAGATCCCATACCTGGTAATATCACCTCAAAAGTAGCAGTGTAAGAACTATAATATACCTTGTATTTTTTTATCTCCTCGATCTTGTCCTGCATAACAGACGCTGTTCGTTTTTTAGATTTTATATCTAACCAGTAACACTGCAAACATATAGGGTATTTTCCAGTGGATGGAGAACCTACATAATAGAAATTTCCGCATCTGGAACACCTTTTTGTAAATCTTTCCTTGGGTATATACCTCAGAAATATCAGCATTATGGAGTACATAATGCCCAAGTATATGGCCTTAGTGCTATCTATAATACCAAACCACGTATCCCACAGGGCGCTTGCTGCCACTTTCAAATCTTTAGATGGGTTTAACTGTCTATGCAGCAGTTTTGTTACCGGTATATGTTCCTCTATAAATTTGTGGTTTATGTCCTTGCCCTCTTCATCCAGGAATTTTTTGAGGCGAGACGGGTCTATATTACTTGCCAGCTTAATTTCTTTTTCTGCCTCATATAGGGCGTATAATCCCTGATATACCCTGCTTATATTATAGTGATAGATTACATTATCAGGGTTTATGGCAATGGCTGCCTTAAACGCATTGATAGCATCTTGATGTCTACCTTTTCCGGAAAGCGCTATGCCGAGGTGATTATAAAACCTTGGATTGTTAGGCTCCAGATCTAAGGCATGCCTTAATAATCGGACAGCGTTTATATAATTGCCCTTTCTTTTCTCGATGAGTGCCCGGGTATTTATTGGATCAGCATCTTCGTGGTGTTTTTGTATCCATGAAGCCACAGCTACAACATCCTTGGCAGATCCCATATGATTTTCCATCATGAAAATTTCTCTATTTACATGGGTTTGTGCCATTGTGAGGAAACTACCACCTGTGTGAGCGATCCAGCCGGACATAAAGATAAGAGAGATAAATACAAAAGCTATCCTTTTTTCCGGCTTGGTTACATAACCCCATAGTACTATAAACCACCACAGGACAAACCATAAAGGCCCGGCGTCAAAGAATATAGGGATGAGAAGTATAAATGCCAGCCAGAGCTTGATGGCAATCTCTGGTATATCCGCACCTATGAGGCCTTTTAGATCATTTAATATATTCGGGGTATATTTCACTATTAACGATATGCCGATTATGAGGAATAACAGTATTGTGGCCAGAATAACAGAAAAGTAGATATTTCCTAAAAGTGTAGATGTTTTGGGCCAGGATGAAAGTATATCTTTGAGTAGCGCAGTTGAAAGCATATTTGTTTGTATCGACGCGAGTTCCACACCATCAATCCTCTGGTATAAGCTTGTCTAATTTTATAGCTATATCCATCATATATGTACGCTCATTTTCATCAAATTTCAATTTTATGGGTAGATTGATCGCATTTGCAGAAATAATTGTTGCATCTCCCGTGCCCACTATCTGGATTCGCCCACCTGTAATATCTGGTTCAGCCTTGGCCTCTTTAAGAGGAGTCGAAGACATCTGATGTGATTTTTCAGCTTCCGGTGGTGTTTCTTTTATAGCTTCATGGTCTGCCATATCATTGGCGGAACCTCTGCTTGTTCCTTTCTCTATATGGGCCAGCACCATCTTTGAAATCTTTGTAAGTGGCTTTAAGACCCCTTCCCCTGTGGTGGCTACAGCTTCAAAATATGGGTAACCATCTGGATTAAGGATTTGATTCATCTCTTCTATTGAGGTGAGATTGGGCAGATCCCTCTTGTTATA
>JAYEFR010000160.1:0-2527 GCA_034716155.1 Thermodesulfobacteriota bacterium | reverse complement strand
GGGCCTCTTTGATTTGAGGGACATTCTTTACCCGCAATTTATTAAGAATAAGGGATAACCATAAGGAAGCATCTTCACATCCTGCTATCCCTATTATTTCATCACCCTCAGTATCTCTTCTATCCTTTTAAGATAAGTGTGGGTGGCTAAGACCTTTTCCCTTGCCTTTCTGGCAATCTGTTCTCTCTTACTATCTTTGTGAAGAAAAAATTTGATTTTATCTACAAGTTCATCAGTGCTCCCAAAGGATACCATCTCATCTTCGTCAAATTGTTCCCTTAGGTCATGCCTCTCATCTGTAATCAAGAAACCTCCGCACGCAGAGATGTCATAAGGTCTCTGATTGATCGCATTTTTTAGTTGAAACCTGGATACATTCACATAGATATCATACCTGTTATACACCTTGACGATATCATCATTAAAATAGTTCGCCTTACCCATATAACCTGACTTTATTGCCTTGCCCCACAGGCTGTCTCCATATATTACCGTATCAAATCTGCCACTGAGTGTCTGTATAACCTCTAATCTCTGGCGCAGACTTGCTTCTCTTTCAGCAAAGCCTTCCAACATGTCCTTTACTATGGTTGGAAGGCTTTCCGCGTTTATGTCATAGTTATCCAGGGCTTCCTTGACTATTCTCCATGTGTCCCTGCCAGGGGAATTTCTCTGTGTATTAATGGCACCCTCAACCGCATAGTAGAATTCATCACCTGCCCCTTCGACCATGCTGTCTATATTTGAGGCAAAATACCGTATTCTTTCATAGTCTGATTCCCCAACAAAACAGACCTTGCTCTGTCTTTGCACACTATCTACGGGCTTAAAACGATCAGGATTGGTTGCCAGGGGCAGATAAAAAACATTATCAAGGCCGATCTTCTTGAGCATGGGAATATAATCCCTGTCAAAGGCAAGTACTATCGTGTTAGATCTCACATATCTTTTGCCGAAGTTTGATTTTTTGGGCTGGTCTACAAACCATGTGACAAAAGGTACACCCCTTTTGGCATATTCATGTGCCAAGAAACCCTCATTATCTAAACCCCTGCCGTCGAAGCTGAAGACCATATCCGGTTTAAAGGTATCAAGGATTTGTATCATCTTTTCTGATGAAAATAGCTCCACACTATGCCCTTCCTGTGTTTCGCCGAGGGTTATCTTTTCTGTATAAAGATTAAGGCCGGCCTTTTTGAAGCTGTAGACCATGTCCCTGTCCATCAGGCCCGTGGGGTTAAAAAGAAATAGAATCTTCTCCAAAATCAATCCCTCTCTGCCATATATCTGGCTTATTGGTCCGAATAAATCTAAGTATAACACAAGTTCTACTGTAATGAGGGCCTAAAATTACCTCCACATCCAACTCCTGAATATAAATAACGCTTAGATAGCGTTCATCCCCACCAATAAGCCCACCTTACAGCCATCTTATTATTCTCCATCCCCCATGTATAAAACAAGGCGGAGCAATGCATCCTAAAGCATTCGGCAAAGAGGCCGAAAAGTTATATATAGTTCATAATTATTAATAGAGTCAGAAAAAGGGGGATCACCAAGATGAATACTACAGCATTGCAGTCTTTATCTACTGGAATTAATGCAATCTATCAGTCTTTGGGCCTTTCTCCAAATGAAACAGACAAAAAAGAGCTTACACAATCCATTTTGGGTTCGGCTCAGGAGGCTCTTGTTATCTCTAAACGGGCAAAGGAGGTTGGGAATCTCTACAATGAAATAAATGCGACGGGAGATGAAGATGCCGCCGAAGGCTTCAGAGAAATTATACAATCGCAAGTCAGCGACCTTAATAGCACAGGGATTAATAATTTTGTTAATATGGGGAAAGAGGCTGTAGCTGAGGATCAAACCGATTCTTTTACAGGCTTACTTTCGAGCGCACACGATCTAAATGAGGCAGGTAATACCAGATTAAGCACGAGTCTGGTAAATGAGGCAGGTAATACATTTTCTGACCAGGGTCTTGACCTTGCTATGGAGTTTGCAGGCACGGCTCAACATATACTAGATGCAGAATATGAGGAAACCACCTCCAAATCTTCTACTCTGGAACAATTTATTACTACTTGGAAAGGCATACGCTCGCAGGAGAAAGGTGATGAGGAGATTGCCGATGATCTAGCCGCGGTTGCTGCCACAACAAAGACATTGGGCGCCTCAGGGTTCGAAGACTATTTCTCTGATATTAATGAAAATCTCAGCAATGGCTCAGATATATCTGCTTTTGTGTAATACAGGGTTTTGTCCACTTGAGAGGTTTGCATAATGCCCATAATGTCATTGCGAGGAGGTTTTTAGGCCGACGTGGCAATCCCATTGGTTGCATGCACTTTGAGATTGCTTCGTCGACCATGCGCCTCGCAATGACATGGTAAGTGACTTTTTACGAATGCGCCAGTATCAATAAATCACAAAATATGTTATGTAATAAAGGCAGTTATGCCTGTTAACAAAAGGAACAAACATGCAGACAGGACATAAACCAGTTGCTCTGGAAACAGAAATA
>JAYEFR010000159.1:0-2528 GCA_034716155.1 Thermodesulfobacteriota bacterium | reverse complement strand
CCATCTTTATACAAACCCGCATGGCCTTTTCGGCCACAACCAAGGATGAAAATGCTCTCAGTCTCTAGCATTCAGCACTCAGCAATGTAGGGCATATTTCCCCTGAACGGGCCGATGAGGGCATCGGCCCCTACAAAATTTTGTGCCTATTTTCATATAAACCAACATGTCCTGTCGGACACAACCAAAGATGAAAACATGCCCGAGATGAGAAAAACATCCATCCCTGAAAACTGATCCCTGCCATCTGTTTTCATATAAATACTCTTTCACTCTTTAACCCTTAACTCTTCACTCTTCACTTCTTCATACCAGCAGATAGGGTCAAATCCAAAGGCATCGCCGAATACCTCATAGGCCCTGGCCCTGCAACCCCCACAGACATTATTATATGCGCATATCTTGCACCTTCCTTTTAATCTGTCCGGATCCCTTAATGCCTTGAGTGTATGAGAGTTTTCCCAGATCTCTTTAAAAGACCTCTCCCTTATATTGCCGCAGAGTATCTGGAGGAATCCGCAAGGTTGGACCTCTCCTGTGGAAGAGATAAAACCAAAGCCAGTGCCTGCCAGGCAACCCTTTGTGACTACTTTCTCTCCTCTTTCAGCAAGGAGCCTATAGAATTGCGGGGCACATGTGGCCTTGGCTTCTATCTTGGCATCTTTGTATACGATGTAAAATTTTTCGAGCATATCCTTATATTCCTGTATCCTGGCAAGCTCTAGAGCTTGCCCCCTTCCTGTAGGGACTAAGAAAAACACATGCCATGCTACCGCCCCAAGGGCTTCAATCATTTCAGGGAATTTTTCCATCGTTCTTACATTTACAGCTGAGACCGTAGTATTTATCTGTACAGGGATACCCGTATTTTTAAGTATTTTAATCCCATTAATAGCGGCATCAAATGAACCTTTAACCCCGCGAAATTCATCGTGGGTGTCTGCTGATGGCCCGTCCAGGCTTACAGAAACCCTCTCAATTCTGGATGCCTTTATCTTTTCCGCAGCATCTTTGGTTATAAGAGAACCATTAGTAGCTAAGGTCATACGTAACCCTAATGATGATCCATAGTGTGCAAGATCAAAGACATCATCTCTGAGCAGGGGTTCTCCGCCGGAGAGGATAACCATCTTTGTTCCTAAACATGCCAGTTCATCCAGGAGGTGGTATCCCTCCTGGGTGTTTAGTTCCTCGGGGTCTCTATGTTTGGTTGCAGATGCCCTGCAATGGATGCATTTAAGATTACATGCCTTTGTTATTTCCCATGCGAGGATAAATGGTGCCATTATTTTAGCATTTTTGCCAGTTTTGGCGCAAAATATGTAATGATTATATCCGCACCTGCCCTTTTTATACCGACAATACTCTCCATGAGTACTGCATCCTCGTCGATCCATCCCCTGCCAGCCGCAGCCTTTATCATGGAATATTCACCAGATACCTGATATGCACACAAGGGTAAGTCAAATTCATCTGCTATCACCCTTATCACATCAAGATATGGCATGGCGGGTTTTACCATGAGCATGTCCGCACCCTCCTCCACGTCCAGGGCAGCCTCGCGTATGGCCTCTCTGACGTTTGCAGGGTCCATCTGATAGCCCTTTCTATTGCCGAATGCCGGTCTGGACCCAGCCGCCTCTCTGAAGGGCCCATAAAATGCCGATGCATACTTTATGGCATAGCTCATAATAGGGATATTCTCAAAGCCACCTTCATCTAAGGCATCCCGTATGATTCCAACCCTGCCATCCATCATGTCGGATGGGGCTATTATGTCTGAGCCTGCCTTTGCATGGGAGATCGCTATCTTGGCCAAGACATCCAAGGTGTCGTCATTTAAGACATTACCATGCTCATCGATTATACCGCAGTGGCCGTGATCCGTATATTCACACATACATACATCGGTGATAATCAAGAGATCAGGTGTTGTATCCTTTATCCTCTTTATAGCCTGCTGGATTATTCCATCCTTTTTATGGGATTCGGTACCAAACTTATCCTTTTTCTCTGGTATGCCAAAGAGCAGCACAGCAGGTATTTTAAGAGATGCAATTTCCTTTACCACCTTGGGCAGCATATCAGGGGAATACCTGAATTGATCGGGCATGGACTCAATGGGTTCCTTTATAGATCTACCCTCTTTTACAAATAAAGGGTAGATGAGGTTGTCCACTAAGACATGAGTCTCCCTCACCATTTTCCGTATGGTTTCCGTTTGTCTGAGCCTTCTTGGTCTGTTTTCCGGAAACATATATAAATCCTCCTTTTATAAGTTTTCATGTCCTTTTCGGCCGCAACCAAGTATGAAAATGCTTTCGGAAATGATTAAAATTATCTCATCTTTTTCTTTAAGCTGAATGCTGATCCCCGACCCCTGTTTTCATATAAACACCACAGAAAATCAGATATGTCAAACTTTGCGAATATGACCATAAGGCCAGGAAGCGCCTCTACTCATCAGGTCTTAGCTTGGTATGGAGCAGTGCCTTTAATCTATTTATCATTTCAGGGGGGACATTATG
>JAYEFR010000158.1:0-2538 GCA_034716155.1 Thermodesulfobacteriota bacterium | reverse complement strand
GATCTTCTAATCCCAAGGCTGAGAAGGCAGGTAAGGTTACATCTTCACAGCTAAGAGAGATTGCGGCATCAAAGCTCAGCGATTTAAATACAAATGATATAGATGCTGCAATGAAGATAATTGCCGGGACTGCCAGAAATATGGGGATAGAGATTATTGATTAGAGAGGTTTTAGGTTATGGCAAGAAGAGGTAAAAAATATTTAGAAGCAAGAACCAAGCTAGATTCAGATAAACGTTATTCATTTGATGAGGCCATTTCATTGGTCTTAGGGTCTTATGCGAAATTTGACGAGAGTGTGGATGTGGCAGTAAGATTGGCGGTCGATCCAAGGCATGCGGATCAGATGGTAAGAGGGGCAATCGTACTCCCCCATGGAACCGGGAGATCTGTGAAAATACTAGTCTTTGCTAAGGGAGAGAAAGAGAAGGAAGCAATAGATGCCGGTGCAGATTATGCAGGAGGTGAAGATCTGGCAGAGAAGATAAAGGCAGGGTGGCTGGACTTTGATAAGGTTATTGCTACCCCTGATATGATGTCTATGGTAGGCAAACTGGGCCGTATCCTAGGCCCTAGAGGGATGATGCCAAACCCAAAGTTGGGAACAGTTACATTTGATATAGCCAGGGCGGTAAAGGAAATGAAGGAAGGGCGAGTGGAATTTAGGGTTGACAAAACCGGAATAATACATTGTAGTGTTGGCAGAATATCCTTTGGTAAAGATAAGCTACTCGATAATGTGAAAGCCTTACTAGATATAATTATAAGGTTAAAACCAGCGTCCAGTAAAGGTATGTACCTTAAGGGATTGGCATTATCTAGTACTATGGGCCCTGGTATAAGGGTCGATCCGTTTGAAGCGATGTCTCTTTTGAGATAGGAAGGCTTTGGTTAAAGACAGCAGGTGTTTTTTTAAGCGTAAATCCTGCCGAGACCTGGGAATCTCCTAGATTATCTTTTGGCAGGATATAATAAAGAAAAGGAAGGGGGGAGTGCCGATTGAATAGAGATGAAAAAGAGGCATTTGTAAAACAGTTGCATGAGGATCTTGTGGCAAGTGATGGTGTTTTTGTTACAAATTATATAGGATTGAATGTGGAAGAGATAACTCAGCTTAGGGCAAATGTCAAACAAGTTGGCGGGCGATATAGGGTGGTAAAGAATGCCCTTTTGCGCCGGGCTGCACAAGACACAAATGCATCTGCGATGGAGGACTTTTTTGTAGGGCCCACAGCAATTGCTGCTGTGGAAGGTGATCCTGTAGCAGTTGCCAAGGCCCTGGCGGATTTTGCCAAGTCAAACGAGAAACTGATCATACAAGGTGGAACCATCAAAACACAAGTGTTAGATGGGAAAGCCGTTTATGATCTGGCAAAAATACCAGGGAGGGATATCTTGCTTGCACGGATGGTAGGGTCTTTTAATGCACCTATAAGTAATTTTGTAGGCCTGCTTGCTGCGATACCGAGGCAATTGGTCTATGTGTTCAGGGCTATAGAAAACAAAAAGAAACAAGAAGAATAAGGGAGGCATATATAGATATGGCAAAGGTAAAACGCGAGGACGTAATAAGCTTTATTGAGAGCATGACGGTACTTGAGCTTGCAGAGTTTGTAAAAGAATTAGAAGAAAAATTTGGTGTAAGTGCTGCTCCTGCTGTAGCAATGGCTGGGGGTGCGGCAGGTGCTGCTCCTGCTGAGCCTGTAGAGGAAAAGACGGAATTTGATGTAGTATTGAAGGACATGGGCTCGCAGAAGATTCAGGTCATTAAGGCAGTAAGGGCATTAACAGACTTGGGTCTAAAGGAAGCAAAAGAAGCTGTGGAAAGTGCGCCAAAGGCAATAAAAGAAAAGGTTTCAAAAGAAGAGGCCGAGGAAGCAAAGAAGAAGTTAGAAGAGGCCGGCGCCACTGTGGAGATAAAGTAATTATAGCTGCATTAAACAGCATATTGGGGTTGGCTTAAACCGGCCCCTTTCTGCATTAAAATAAAAGAGGATAGGTATATGATAAGCGATATCCTTTCAGATCCGAAGGTAAGGCGGAAAGATTTCGCAATAATGGCCAAATTGGTTGATATGCCAGACTTGGTAGAGTTGCCTAAGAGGTCATATAGTGATTTTTTGCAAGAGGATATACCACCAGATAAAAGGAAGGATTTCGGACTTCAAGCGGTATTTAGGTCGGTCTTTCCCATTAAGGATTTTAATGAGGATGCATCTCTTGAGTTTGTTGAGTACAGTATAGGGCAGCCCAAGTATGATATCGATGAATGTGTTCAGAAGAGTATTACTTACGGAGCTCCAATAACGCTTAAGGTCCGCCTGCTGGTCTGGGATAGAGACGAAGAGACAGGTACTGCAAGCATTCGGGATATTAAAGAACAAGAGGTATATTTAGGGGATATCCCTTTAATGACCCCTACCGGCACATTTATTATAAATGGTACAGAAAGGGTTATAGTAAACCAGTTGCATCGTTCTCCCGGGATATTTTTTGATAAGACAAGCATAAAGTCAGCTGCCGGCGGTAAGATTGTTT
>JAYEFR010000157.1:0-13072 GCA_034716155.1 Thermodesulfobacteriota bacterium | reverse complement strand
TGATGTCTGCTCCCGAAGAAATACATAAACTTATTGAGCGTTTTGACCGCAATTTTGATACCTATCGGTCATACAGGAAAAGGTGTCAGGTCTTGACTTTTGACATAAGCACTCAAAAGGTACAAAACTAAGATGTTAATTCAAAGAAGGAAAAGGTGTCAGGTCTTGACTTTTGACATAAGCACTCAAAAGGTACAAAACTAAGATGTTAATTCAAGAATGAAATGGGGTTAGCCCTTGACATTGGATAAAATGAAAACTGGCCTAGCCATTCATTCCAACCGACCGCTAAAAGCGGCGGCTGAATTCAAATATTATATTCAAAACGGAGGGAGTAAGTACCAATGGCAATCATGAGATTGTGGCACGGAGAAGTTGCTATTGATAAGGCTGATGAATATGAGAAGTTTATGATCGAAAAAGCAGCACCAGATTATGCTTCTGTTGATGGGTTATTAAGACTGTATTTCCAGCGTAGAAACGAAAACACAGTAGCACATTTTCTTCTTGTAACCATTTGGGATTCGTTAGAGTCCATTAAAAAGTTTGCAGGTGCCGAACCTGAGCTTGCAAAGTACTATCCAGAAGATAATAACTTTCTATTGGAAAAAGAAAAACATGCATCCATTTATGAAGTCTTTTACGAGAAATAATATAACAAGGCTAATGCAGCCGACGCAAAAAGCCGTGCGGCTGATTAGCGATGTTCGATCCTAAAAAAGGAGGAAGTATTATGAGTATGATGTCAAAAGATCAAGCTAAAGAATTTGCATCAAAGTGGTTACCCGCCTGGACAGGTAATGATCCTGAAAAACTATTAAGCTTTTATTCTTATGATGCATTTTATCTGGATCCAACCATACCGAATGGCGTTAAAGGAAAAGAAGAATTAAGATCATATTTCAATGAGTTACTATCAAACAATCCAAATTGGGTATGGACCCAAATTGAGGGTATCCCAATGGAAGATGGATTTTTGAACAAATGGCATGCCTTGATGCCTGTTGGTCCCCAAAATGTTGAATGTATCGGAGTATGCTTTGTTCAATTTAATAGCGATGGGAAAATCCGTAGAAATGAGGTTTATTTTGACACAAAAAAATTGATTTCAGAGATTAAAAAATACAATAAAGAAAAAAAGCAATGATATAATAAGTCATTTCACTGGACGCTAATCATGCCGGTGAATTCGAAACTAGGGGACACCCCCTAACTGCCAATGATAAGTGGATCTTATGAACCACAAGGGAGAAGGGTTATTAAGAATCAATTCGGCCCAATAAGAGTTATACCAGGAGAAGACAGGAGTGGATTTCCATATTGCACGTCCCTTTTTCTCGATGATGATATCAAGGTTCTCATTGATCCAGGGGCAGGGTATCAGCGCTTAAGTAAATTGAAAAAAGAAGTGAATGTAGATATCGTGATCAATACTCATTATCATTATGATCACATTTCCTACAATCATCTTTTTGATGATTCACAAATTCTAATCAATGAAAAGGAGGCGGGGTGTTTTCGTGACAGGAAGATCTTAGGTTCATTTCTCGGTATGGAGGAGGTGTATGGAAAGGCATGGGTAGATGAATGGTTAAAGAGAATAGCCGATCCTAATACCAGGCAAAGTCCGTTCTCCCCCCAGAACAATCATAACTGGTGGTGTTCCACTGCCAGGGTAGATGGAGAATATAAATGGGGAGATGTAATGGATTTCGGGAAAATAAAAATGCATATACTTGGTGCTCCTGGACATTCGGGAGGATTTAGCTGCATGTTTTTCCCTGATTATGGCGTTATCTATGTGGCGGATTTGGACCTCACGGCATTTGGTCCCTGGTATGGAGGCAGTGACGGTGATATTGATCTTTTTATCGAATCCTGCCGTAAGATAGAGCGTATTGATGCCCAATTTTTTATTACAGGTCATGAAGTAGGCATTGTAAGCAAAAAAGAATTCCAGGAAGGTCTGAACACCTTTCTGGATACTATCGAGAAAAGAGATGCAACTCTCATTTCATTATTGTCTAAACCGCTTACCCTGGAAGAGCTTGTTGATTATGGTGTGATATACGGTCACAAATATCACGTGGATGCATGGGTATACATGTGGAATTACATTATGACTAAAAAACATCTCTACAGATTGAAAAAGCAGCGCAGAGTATCGATGATCGGAGATAAATTCATCACGATCCGAAAATGACCCCATTGTCTATACCTCGGTGTTCAGCGGGGGTTATGTTTCTTTTATGTGTCCTCTTGCCTTTCTAAGGCTTTTCCAAAATGTTTTATACAGAAAGCTGTTTTCGTCTAATTCGCAAAGTTGTTTGAACATTGGTTTTGTGACGGTCAAAGCAAGGATATCAGGTGGCAGATACTGACGCATCGCAATATCTGTTGCACCAATAATAGCTTGAGGAAGATCTAAATTTCCGAATAATGCAGCTAATTGCGAACAACCCGACCCAAACGGCGCAAGTACTGGCTTAGGATTATTGGGGGAGCTATGATATTGAGTCCCTATCATCAGTACGCTTAACTGATCGGGATTGACATAGAAGGTGATAGTTTTGAGGTAGGCATATTGCTCTTTTCGTAGTGGTCCGATTACAATATAGGGATTTTCCTGCTTGTAAGGATGATGGTGATCAAGCCATTGGTTCATCAGTTCTGGTGACGATTTGAGGCCTTCGGCTTCTGCAAGGAATTTCACGAATTCTTCACGGGATATCGATTCAACGCCACAAAGCCAGTAACCAGCGCCCATGCAACTGAAGGTTTCTTTAGAAATGCAGAGACTTTCACCCTTTAGCCAATTTTCATAACAGGAAAAAATGCAATGCTTTGCTTTAGCAAATGGTTCAAAGGGGTTCGTGTCAGGTACATCATAAAATCCGATAAGCGGGGTGGTTATTCCGACGATTTCAAGCAAGCTACTCTGGTCGGGTTGCATAATTGCCTCCTTTTGTTGAAACCTAATAAAGGGTAAGGAGTCGGCTTTTCATTCTTCACTTAACATCTGTTTCTCAACGCTCATCGATATTTTTTAAATTGATTCCTTAGTGACCTTGACATGGACTATTACTGCCCCCAATTAACCATTGTGTCAAGTTTGAAAACCCGCCCCCCTATCGGTTCTTGACACATAATCATTTTTCCCCTAAGTTCCTTTCCGGAAAAACACGTTCTTATCATCAAATATGAGGAGACTAAGATCTATGAGTGACAAGGTGTATCGCAAGCTAGCCAAGGTTCTTGATACTCTGCCAAACGGGTTTCCTGCGACTGAAAGCGGTATAGAAATCAAGCTGCTGAAGAAGATATTCAAGCCCGAAGAAGCCGATGTCTTCTGTGACTTGAGGTTAACCTTTGAGACCCCAGAGCAGATCGCCGATCGTACTGGACGCCCTCTGGAAGGCCTGGAGGAGATGTTGACTGCTATGTGGAGGCAGCGGGGGCAGATCTTTGGGATTGATTTCGGCGATGTCAAGGTCTTTAAAATGATACCATGGGCCGTTGGGATCTATGAGTTTCAGCTTAACCGCATGGACCGCGAATTCGCAGAGTTGAATGAAGGGTACGCTATGGTCTTCGGGAAACAGTTTTTTGAAAATAAACCCCAGCTCATGCAGGTGATTCCCATTGAAAAAGAAATTCCCAATAAACAGGAGACCCTGCCTTACGAACAGGTCTCCACCATTATTGAAAATAGCGAATCTTTTGCAGTGGCTGAGTGCATCTGTAGAAAGGAACAGCGTCTTTTGGGCAAGGGTTGTAACAAGCCTTTAGAAGCCTGTTTGGCCGTTGCCCCTGTGCCGGGGGTCTTCGATAACTACCACTGGGGCCGTCCCATCTCTAAGGAGGAGGCCTATAAAGTGCTTCGTATGTCCGAGGAGGCTGGGCTTGTGCACCAGACCTTCAATGTGGAAAGTGGCCGGTTTTTTATCTGCAACTGCTGCGGGTGCTGCTGTGGAGTATTGAGGTCGATTAACGAGCTGGGTATCACGGATGCCGTCAATTCCTCTTTTTATGCTGAGATCGATCCGGATAGTTGCACCACCTGTGGCATCTGTGCCGATGAACGCTGTCAGGTAAACGCCATCGAGGAGGGTGAGGATACCTACAGGGTTATCAGAGAGAAGTGCATTGGTTGTGGCCTTTGCGTAACTACCTGCCCTTCAGAGGCTATCCAACTGGTTCGTAAGCAACCAGAAGAACGAATACCTCCTCTCAAGGATGAAAAAGAATGGTTTGAAGAGCGCGGACGCCGGAGAGGGATAGACTTTAGCGCCTACAAATAGTGAGCTGTCCTCACCCTCTGCCTCCCATTCGTCCAGCATCTTTGAGAGCATTCGGGCATTCTATTCTCAATGGTCTGGTCATGTCATTTTATTAAAAATTAAAGAATGGGAGAAGTTTTAAATAGAGGTCAAACGAAAATTTGACCACCCTTCGTAGTAACTCCCTCGCCCTTGAGATTAGAGGTCGAGGCGTCTGCTCATTCTGGTTTCAATTTTTTCTTTATATCATCCCTTAATTCTTTTTTAAGAATTTTTCCCACAGGGTTTCTTGGAATTGTGTCTATAGTTTCTAACCGTTCCGGGAGCTTGTAGACCGCTACTCCTTTGTCTTTCATAAATGACGTTATCTCTTCCAACTCGATCTTTTCTTCCCCTTTAGGAACTACATAAACACATGTCTTTTCGCCCATAGCCTCATCCGGCATTGAGACAGCCGCCGCATCCGCTATCTTAGGATGACCCAAAAGCATGTTTTCTACCTCCTGGGCGCTTATGTTGAAGCCGCCTCGTATGATAATATCCTTAGTTCTCTCGAAAAACCCAATGCAATCGTTGTCTTTGACTTGAAAAAGGTCACCTGTATTAAAAAACCCATCTTCATCAAATGATTTTTCAGTAATTGTGGGGTTTTTAAAGTAACATGGAATAACATTAGGCCCCTTATAATGAAGCTCCCCGAGCTCGCCGATTTCTGTGACCTCTTTTTTCGTAACAGGATCGATGAGCTTCATCTGGATGAATTTTGTCGAGGATGGTGTTGATTCCCATTTTGAATTGGGTTTGCCATATTGGGGGAAATGATCAATCCTCATCTCTATATCCGGGATATTAGAAGGCCCTGCAATGTTAGCTGGTCCTTCATTCATTCCCCATATATTGCCGAATTTTATGCCCCAGCGCCTTTTCAACTCCTGAACAGACCAGAGAGAAGGGGGTGCAGAGCCTAATGTAATGGCCCTCATCTTGCTCAGGTCAAATTGGTCAACCTTGGGGTGTTTCAACAGGGCGTTTATTACGGCAGGCACAAGAAGCGTATAATGAATCTCTTCTGTTATGAGTTGCATGATAAATGTGGGGCCATCAAAAGGGTGGTGTAAAACCAGCTTGCCACCCCCTTTCAGCCATTCTATGTATACCGTCCCGATTGAAGCCATATTGACCAGCGGCCCTGCAGTGATCAGGTTGTCCCCTGGTTTCATCGGTGCCATTTCATAGCCGAGTGAAGCCTCATATATCCAGTTATTATGACTTAGAGGGCATCCCTTTGGCTCGGCCTCAGTGCCTGAAGACCAGCAGAGTGTAAACACATCATTGGGATCTATTTTTATAGTATCCGGCTTACCTGTGATATCCCCCTTCGACATCTCTCTAATCTCTTGCAAGGTGATGATATGTTTTAAGGAAGGATGCTTGGACTGAAGTTTTCCCCCCATCTCTTTATGTTTAAAACCATGAAATTCTTCAACAATAATAAATGCCTTGGCCTCTGTCAATCCGGCAACGTGTTCAAGTTCTGATAAGCGCCATTGCATTGGCATGGGAGATATAAGGGCACCTGCTCTAGTAATTGCCAGATATAGCATAGCCAGTTCCCAGCAGTTGGGTAACTGAACCATAATGATATCATCCTTTTGAATGCCCTTTGCAATAAGACCTTCAGCCGTGGCATCTACAGCCCTGTCCAGCTCCCTGTATGTCAGTCTTTCAGGTTCTAGGCCCACCAAATCTTTTTTATTGAGGGGATCTACAAGACACACTTTATTCGGATCTTTACT
Source organism: Thermodesulfobacteriota bacterium (assembly GCA_034716155.1). GTDB lineage: Bacteria > Desulfobacterota > Desulfomonilia > UBA1062 > UBA1062 > JAGGYK01. Next base: position 6,996 of record JAYEFR010000157.1, on the reverse strand, counting down.
GACATTTTTCTTAAAGTAGTCGATAAATGTTTTTCCCTCCCAAGCTCCTGCTTCCGTCCATTTCTTAATCATTTCCTTAGATGCTAAGATCATTTACTATACCTCCTTTAATTATCCTAATTTGTGTTACTCAGCCTTTCTTGTTAGAGATATACGGATTTTTTCATTTTTTCAATATATATTGCATTTTCATGGGGTAGGGGGAATCGGGTCTCCATTCTTCAGTTAAAATCCCCTTCCCAATCCCCATCGATATTTTTTTAAATGATATTTTTCCTTTGCAGATATGAGATAGAGGGCACCGATATATTCAGTTTTTAATGGTTTTGATATGAACTATCACCATCCCAAATTAACCATTGTGTCAAGCTTGAAGGCCTGACCCCTATCATTCAGGGGGAGGGAAGAAAACGGTATTTTATGCCAAAGTAAAAGAAGATCTGTTCGCTTGTAATTTCCTGGTCAATGGTTGCCAATAATCCTCCAGGGACCTGGTACTGAGTCTGCTCACCCTTTGTTTTAATCACGAGAGAATCAAGCCCCATATCCAGGGACCAGCGACTTGAAAAGGCATGTGTAACATTAAGAGACGCGATATAGGCATGGCCTGTGCAGTCGCCTTTTGAGATCTTTGGCGGATCGCGTATCAGATGGTGATCCTCATCCTCCACACTTACCAGGGGGGTTCCGCCGATGGAGATAGCAGAGCTTGTCCTTTCCCCTGTACCTTTTACACCAAGGGCAAGGTATGGGATCTTATAGGTTGTTTCATAGGTTAGTACCTTGCCGGGGGCGTAGCTCACCCCTGTGTAGCGCCCTGATGGATATTGCTGGCAAAGATCTTTGACATCATATTCAAACCTTTGATGGATGTAGCCCAGGTCCAGGACAAAAGAGAGATCCTCAAGGTTATAAAACCCGTATCCCATGACAACACGCATGATCCGGGCAGTGAGTTCGCTGTCGCTTTCTGAATATATATCAAGAATGTATGGGTCCATCCAGTCAGAGTCCTTCATCTTGCCGGCGTCTTTATTGATATTCATTCGATACTCTGCACTGAGGTAAAAGCGTCTCTCGACATTCATATCCATCCCAAGTGTGGCCATATAGGCATCCAGAGGGAATTCCAATTCGCTTAATGGAAAATGTATGGAATCAAAGCTTCCATCTGCCAAAGTTATTGCGCCTCCGATCTGGTAGGTGGTGTCCCCATGAAGTATGGCCAGATCAGCACTGAAATCAACATCAACCTCAGCTGCAAGTATTGAAGATGTTGAAATTATAATAAAGAAACCAAGCAGCATGGCAATAAATATTTTTCTCATCTGCTATCTCCTTTGTCTGTCAGTATCAATGTCATGATTGACAACTTATCTTTCGGCAGGTTTACCGCCATACTTTAAGGCTTCTCTTGAAGACTTAGCCCTCATGCCTCTTCGCTACTTTTATGATGAGTTAAGTTAATCCACCCAAAAGTTCTTAGCCAAGCCTCGTCGTTTTTCCCACAGATCATTTTTTTCAACGAAGCCTGCGACCCCAGCCCCTTGATCCGCATCCTCGATTTCCCACATCCCGCTAATTGCTCCGATCAGTGCAGCGGAGAGTACTTCGAAACCCTGGGCAGTATAAAGGTCGCATTCCACCCCACGATTGATGATGAACTTCAACTGCCGCAGGCCCTGATGGTTTTTCCATCTCAGCACTTCCAATAATTTTCCCACTTCGGCATCGAGTTGTTTGTTAGGTACCACCCGATTCCATAATCCTAATTCTACAGCCCGGCGTGCGGTATGAAGGGCACCAAGCAAGTTTATCTCTTTGGTCATACGCCTGCCAATGAGGCGAGCCATGCGGGTCGTTCCACCCCAACCGGGGGTAATGCCAACATCCACTTCCGGCATGCCCCACCTGGCTCGCTCCGTCGCTACCACGAAATCACAGGCCATCGTAATCTCAAGACCACCTCCGACGGCATAACCGTCAACTGCCGATATAGTGATTTTATCCAGTTCTTCAAGTTGGTTGGCCATATTCTGGTAGTATCGTACACGCCGCATGATTTCATTCGCGTTTCCCCACAGAGGCATCTCTGTGATATCGTCGCCAACGCAAAAGGTGTCACCAGCCCCCCTGATCACAAGAAATTTTAGAGTGGTAGATTGGCGCACAAGTTCTATGGCAGCGACCAATTCATCTGAGAGCTTCATGCTCAATGCGTTTTTTGATTCCGGCCGATTCAGTGTTATCCAGGCCACACTGTCCTTTTCCTCATAGATCATGTGTTCAAATTTCATTACTCCTCCTTTTACATACATGATGTGGTCTCAGGTCTTAAATCGTGAAGCACCCGCAAGCAAGTTCTTATAAAACGCACGATTCAAGACCTGGCCCCTTTTTTCTGATTCAAACCTGATGCATTCGTAAAAAATCTAAAACGACGTCATTGCGAGCGAAGCGAAGCAATCTCGTGGAGCATAACATATTTGAAATCATTAGATTGCTTCGTCGCTGAAGCTCCTCGCAATGACATGCTCAGTTACTTTTTACGAAAGCATCAAGTATTGTATCTCCCGAATTCCATTGGATTCATATTTTAATGTACGTTCCCTATCTCTTCACTCATTCTCTATATTACCACGGCTGATACCCCCACATACAGGGGAATTTAAATTTGTATTCACCGTATCGTTATGGTAAAAAGGAGGGGTCAGGATATGGGCCCAAAGATATAAGGTGATGTTGTGAATAAAAGCAGGAATAAACACGCTGCAGGCACCATGGAAGAGATGTTCTCGATGATTCCCTATCTCTTTGTCATGGGTATTATCAGGGTGATCCGTGTTTTGCCCCACGATGCGGCACTCTTGTTCGGAAGATGGATGGGGGCGCTGGGCTGGGCGCTGGATCCCCTTCATCGGGGGATCGTCAGGGTGCAGATGATGAACGCCCTGGGCAAGGGATATCATGCATCCATGCCCCTCAAGGTTTTTATGAACCAGGGAGAGTTCATGGTTGATATAATCAAGTTTTTTTATATGGATGATGAAACCATCAAAAAGATCGTGGACATAGAAGGCCGTGAATACCTCGAACAGGCCCTCAGTACAGGCAGGGGGATTATATTCATAACCGGGCATATCGGTTCCTGGCATGTGCTGAGCCATATCCCCAGGCTGATGGGCCTACCCTATTCCACCATGGCGGACCTTGTCAAAAACCCCAGACTGGCGGGCCTGCTCAAGGATATCTTCGGTAGCGGCGGCGTTTCTATCATGCCTTCAAAGGGGGGCGTGACAACGATGCTGGAGAGAGAGATTCAGGAGGGTCGCCATGTATGCATTACCATCGATCAGAGGGGGAATCGTTCCAACGGATTGTTCTGCGACATGTTTGGCTTGCCTGCCCCCACGACTCCGCTTCCGGCCTTTGTGGCGCTGAAGACCAATGCCTTGATCGTGCCGATCTATTCCATGAGGGTCGGCGGCCGTTACAAGATATATTTCAGCGAGTCAGTGGAGCCGGCCTCTTTCGGGGATGATGCAGCAGAGATTGACACACTTCGGGATGCCGCACGATCCAGTGCAATCAGGGGATTGAGCGGCTATATGCAGTCCTGGCTGGAAACGGTTGTCCGTGCCCACCCGGAGCACTGGTTCTGGATGCATTCCAGGTGGGCCAGGCGCAAGGATATGCAGAAGTTGCTGAAGGGGGGCCCTGGTTTCGCAGCATACGTAAAAGAATCCGCAGAGATGCAGCAGAGATTATAACTCGGGGTCAAGTCTCCATTTGACTTATCATCACGGAATTTCTGATTTCTTCAAATCGCTTTTGCATTTGACGATTTTTCTGTAGCTGTTTTCGCATCCCACCAACAATGCTGCTGGTTGAGCTGTAACCTCTGAGGCCGAATTCGGAACCGATATTCAGCAGGCCATCTTTTCGAAGCACGCGGGCCAGATAGATTGCCATGCTTTTAGGCTCGTTAAATTCCCCCCTTCTCGATTTCATTAGTTCGGATTCATTGACATGGTAATAGGAACACACCGTTTTTTTTATTCAATGTCGAACCAGACATCGCCCATCTTGACTGAAGGCGCATATCCACCCTTGCGCTTCCGGGCGATGTGCGTGATTATGCCGTCTGTAAAGCGCTTGAACTCGTCCTTGGCTTTCTGCGGGTCAGTTACAGCCATGGCTGAAATCTTACCGGATAATAGAGCCCCGGTGATCCCGAATCCGAATGCCGGCTCTACAAAACCAGCAAGTGTTCCGGTCAGGATAAAGTCCTTATGATAAAGGTTTGGACCTTTGGGCGTTTGCCCCTTAAAACGGTGCCACTTCTCAAAGGTGCGGGCCTCGTATTCTTCTAGTAGTTTTTTAAAGGCGGCCAGATTCTCCTGCGGTACCTCTTTACGGGCAAAGAGCAGTACATACCAGATTCCATTCATAGCCGCGGCATAGCCGTACTCATTGGAGAAGGATCCAAGGTAGGTGCTGGCAGACACGTAATCTTTCTCGATTTCGGTGTAGGCCCAGTATCCGGCGAACACGCTGCAGTCGATGCCCAGCCAGTTGTAGACCCCTGGAGAAAGCCCTGTGGCAATGATAGTGCCCTTGGGCGCATTCCCAAAATCGTCTTCTTTAAAAGGCTTATTGAACTCAAAGTTGACCCCCTCTTTTTCTGCGATGCGGAAAAGAACGCTATCAAGAGAAGATTTCCGGTGCCCCCGCTCAGTGTTATATAAGCGATATCCCATGTCTGCAAAATTAATATTGCCCATGTCTTTTCCGTCCATATACATCTTGCAGAGATCGCTTGTATCAACAAAGGCTTCGCTACAGTCTATCCCGATGTAGTCCCACAACCCGGGAATGTCTACCGGGGTAGAGTGTACCGACGGATGCCATCCCGGCTCGCCACCGACGCTGTCCTGCTTATCCCGCACAATTACGTTGAATCCTTCCCGGTTCAGATTTATGGCCGCAACCAGACCTGCAGGCCCTGCGCCAATAACAAGGACATCCTTTTTACCTGTCATATTATTGTCTCCTTAGATTGGAGTGCTGCCCGATCTTTGTTTTCAAGATATAGAAGTATCGTCAGGGTGTCAATAATTTGTATGAAAAAGCTGTTATATAGTTTTGTTGGTTTCATTGGTTTTATTAGTGCGGGTAAGGGGTAGGTCTTCAAACCTCACTTAGCATCTCCTTTTCATCTGCCTTCACATCCGCTTCAGCGGACTTCCCTGATTTTTTGCTGCGTATCAGAGGCAAAAGCTTGTGCTGGGGTTCATCCCATTGATTATAGGATGCCCCCTATTTTTTCAGTTTAGTTGCGTCTTTGAGCAGATCAATGAACGTCAGATAATCGTTATGGCCTTCAAAAATTCGATCCGACCTCCGTCCTCGGATACCAGGCGCCCTCATACTCTATCCGTAATGGCCTACTCATACTCCTTATGTGTCGGAACCGAGAACATAAGTCAAACGTAGACTTGACCCCTTTCCTTTCTTATGCAAAGCATCTCGGTGACTTTGAGGAATATGTAGGTCATGTCACAAACCGCATCCTTTCCATCAGGGGTGACACCGCCGAGGGTAATGGCCTGGTCAGACGAGCTCCCGCCAAAGAGATAGTTGCCGATATCAGGAATTAGCGGCAAATGATTCGTGCACCTCATATAGAAACGGCTGATAAGCTCTATAGCATGTTTGATGTATCTTCCTTTCTGGGCCTTTGTCTTCAGCCTTCTTATATCTCTTGCGAAATATGGCTGCAGCCATTGATCCAGCCTTCATCTGATATCAGGTGTTTTCTGAATTTCGGTATGAAATTAAAATGAAATGCCATGATTCGCAGAAGGATATGGGTAGCGATATTAGCGATATTTATTTTATGCACAAGCCCCCTCCTCTTTTTAAGGTTTCCTTATGATCTTTCTGATCTCAACGATAAAATTCGGATCAGTGCCGCAGCAGCCACCAATAAAATTGGCGCCGGATCGAATCAATTCCGGGACAAATTGCACAAAGTCATGTGGGGTGGTCAGATAAACAACCTCTCCATCCACAATCTGAGGCAGGCCTGCGTTAGGTTTAATCCAGATCGGGAGATCAGTTGTCGCCCTCATGCGTTTACAGATGGGTAAGAATCCCTCTATGCCCTGTCCGCAGTTTGCACCGATAACGTCTGCCCCTGCCTTTGCAAATTCATCTGCAGCCTCTTCAGGGGTATTCCCCATCATGGTTCGATCTTTATTCTTGCCGGAATCAAAGACCATGCATGCAATCACAGGAAGCCCAGTCTTCTTGGCAGCAGAAACGGCAATTTTGGCCTCAGCTATGTCCATCATGGTTTCGATAATGATCCCGTCCGGCCTTGCCGAGGCCTGGGCATCTGCCTGTTCACAAAATGCTTTTTGAAGGTCATCTTCTGTTACATCTTTTGTTATGAGCATCTTTCCACTGGGGCCTATGGATGCAAAGACATACGCACGGCCGCCTGCTGCTTTTTTAGATATCTCTACACCTGCGATGTTGATCTCTTCGCCCTTATCTGCAAGGCCGAATTTTCCAAGGACAAAGACATTTGCACCGAATGTGTTGGTTAAGATGATCTGGCTTCCGGCATCCACATAGCCCTTTGCCACTTCTCCCACTAAGTCAGGATGGGTGAGGTTCAATGAATCAGGGCATTCTCCACGTTTTAATCCGCGTTTTTGAAGTTCCGTCCCCCAGGCCCCGTCAGAAAGAACAGGGCCTTTTTCAATCAATTTCTGAATCAATGGATGCATCTTATCCTCCTTTAATAAGTTATGAATTCAGGAATAGGCCCGCTACGCAAGGTGTAAGTGTATCGCTCATATTCCCTCTGTTCCTCAAAAGAAATCCATTATTAGTTAATGATATGGGTAGTATACCATAAGTCTTTGACAACGACTAATCGGTTTTGCATTTTTTCAAAACCCCTGTATATCTTGAAAAGGAGGTATT
>JAYEFR010000156.1:0-2559 GCA_034716155.1 Thermodesulfobacteriota bacterium | reverse complement strand
TGTTTTGAAGCCTGATAATGTGACTTGCACTTCCGTCTATCAATTCATCTCCGTTGGGGACCGTTTCTACATAATTACCCGAACTATCCGTTTTCTTCACGGCTATCGCAAACCCGTTCCCTGCGGTGGCGGCTGCTGGAAGTTCGGCCGACAGGTTTGCGGAAGTGCAATCGAAATTTATCAATTTACCTCTATCGCCAGCCACTACCGTATAGGTTGCGGTCTTGGCAATCGAAGTATGAAACAGGGAAAGAAGGGTTTTCAGGGCTGTCGCTGAATCGGCATCATCTACCAACGTCCTGATAAAGGCACTCAGGCCGAGAGTTCCCAAGGCTGCCGCTGCGTTCACATCGTCCAGAAGAGTCTTTGCCCAGTCACTCACGGTTATGGCTGTTGTATCGACACTGACCGCCCAGCCCAATGTTTCCGCATCGGCGGCATATAAATACCTTCCGGCAATAAGGTCGGGAATTGTTAACCCGGAAAGAGCGGATGCCGTGCTCAATACGACCGACCTGTTTATCGCGTCATCTAATTGCTGGCAGATTTTGGTTAGCCTGTCCGCCATGCGTTCAATGTCCTGTGATGAGTATGAACCGCCGTAAACCAGATCCGTTTCCTGTTCTATTTCAAGGTCAAGCATGATGGTAATTGTGTAGCCCTCTGCCCAAGCATAAGCCTCCATCTCTCCGGCAACTTCCTTTACCGTTGAGACAGTTCCGCCGTTCTCAAACTTCCCGTTTTCACCGGCAACGGTATAATCAGTCGTGATCTCAAGGGTAGTCGCAGTGCCACCGGAATCAGTTATTATGACCTTTAAGTCTCCTTCAGCGAATATCTCGAAATCAAAGGTGAAATCGGTAAGGCTTCCGTTGCAGTTATATGTTTTTCTGTTTGTTTCTGCCGCGATGGTCATTGTTTACTCCTTCCCTTTCCCCTTCACAATTTGGTATGCCACATTCGGACCACCCATGATGATAGCTACTGTCGGAGTTATTTCTATCCCAAGAAGCAGAAGGGCAACCACTGCAATAATCGTAGTAAAGTTAAGTATTTGCCTTCCCATCTTATGGATTGCGTCAATCCAAGGTACTGTCTTGGTCTCAAGTTCCTTGAGGTAAACTTGCTGTCCTATTACTTGAAGGTTTTGCAATATTTCATTTTTCTTGTCTTTGTCTTCTACTACTTGGTCAACTATGTTATGCGTCTTGTTTATCAGATCGCCTACGATTGGCACGTAATCTAAAAAACCCATTAGTCACCCCCTTCTTTATTGCGAATCTCTACATTTGTCTTTGTTGCAACAATACCCAAAATAGACTCAAAGGCTGACATCCTACCCCTATTATCCACGCTTATCGTGACGCCTTCCTTTTCTACCCACACAACTGCATCAGACTTTGACCTGACAGCCCAAACCTCACCTTGTGGGTCCTCTATTGTCGTCGTAACGGTGGCACATCCCATTAGTACAAGTACAAGTACAAGTACTATTCCCCGTTTAATAGTGCCCACTGCTCCCACCTCCATCTTCGGACTGAAACTATTATACTTCCTTCTTTGGTCTCTATTACAATCCAACTAAGATTATAGTCTATGATTTTCCCTTCAACTCCCCTCACCCGCACTCGCACACCCAAGCCAAGCCTCTTGTCCAGCCTGATTTGGAGATAAGCTACCACACTTTCAACGAACCCCTTGAACATCAGCACAATAACGCCAACAGCCAGGAGCTTCAATAACAATAAGAATATCTGTGGCTCAATTTTGGTGACCAACTCGAGGATCGTTTTTTCACTCATTTCGGGTATACCTGTAAAATTCCATTATTATAATTTCTCACGTCAAAATGAAACCAGGCAACTCCCATCTCTATGCAGGTTATATGATGAAACTCTTGTGGATGAGCTAACACATATTTCCTGACTTCATGTGCAGTGATGTCCATAAAGACACTGTCCCCTGCCCTGCCGAACTTATGCTGACTCCAGTCTGCTCCATACTCACAATCCAAAGGTCGCCATCCTCTGTATTGATGCCTGCCCCCCCAATACCAGGTATTCATTATCATTTTGCCGAAGGTGTTTCTTAGAAAATCGCAAGTCTGAAGCATCCGCTCATCGAACCACTGCCACCGGCTTAAACCAAGATACATGGTAGACTCATAAATATCTTTCGGCAGCATTTCATAAAGCTCAAAATGTCTCGGTATATACATAGTTCTTCTCTCCTGAAATTGTTGATGTAAAAACTGTAGTTGGGTCATTACATTGGTAGCTTTTTGTGTTTAATCTGTTCTTCCATTCGGATAACAGAATCGTTTAGTGTTCCCAGTGTTTTTATAATCTTCTCAAACTTCGCATCGCCTTTTTCCAAGTCATCTTCAATATGCGTTCGTATTTCGTGGCAGACAGTCTTGTCCTGTTTGCAGCGTTCGGTTTTGGCTATTCGCTTACCTAAAAGACCGGCTATTAACCCTACACTGCCCATTATTATAGTGCAACCGCTTATTTCTGCCCACATTATGATCTCCTATTCGACTGTGTTAATCATGATACC
>JAYEFR010000155.1:0-51245 GCA_034716155.1 Thermodesulfobacteriota bacterium | reverse complement strand
AAAAAGGACAAATCCTGTTTAATGGACAGGATATAACGAGTCTGCCAACCCATGAGCTTACAAAGATCGGGATTGGCAGGACATTTCAAAACATTGAGCTTTTCCCTGGCATGACTGTTCTACAAAATATGCTTTTGGCGCGTCACATCCACTGTAACTACAATCTTGGTCTGGCAGGCCTCTTTTCTCCATCAGTGAGGAGGGAGGAAATCCGTCACTACCAGATTTTGGAGGAGATCATAGATTTTCTAGAGATGCAACCCATCCGTAAAAAGTTGGTTGGGAGCCTGCCTTATGGATTGCGCAAGAGGGTTGAGCTCGGTCGGGCACTGGCCCTGGAGCCAAAATTGTTGGTTCTTGACGAACCGTTTGCCGGGATGAATCTTGAGGAGAAGGAAGACATGGTTCGGTTTTTGATGGAGTTAAACAAGGGATGGGGGCAGACCATGATTTTGGTAGAGCATGACATGTCGATTGTCATGAGCATTTCAGGGAGAATTGTGGCGCTGAATTTTGGAGAAAAGCTGGCAGAAGCCCCCCCCAATGTTATTCAGGACCATCCGGATGTTATCAAGGCATATCTTGGTGAAACAACAGAACTTGGATTGGATGACTAGCACCTTGGCGATAAGAGGGGTTATATGAAAAATACTTGTCCGTTGTCCGTGGTTAGTTGTCAGTGGTATATTGGAAGGTGGTCATCCTATTTGGAGATTTTACAACGGACAACGAGCAAAAAAACTACTGACAGGTATAAGCACAGAACTAAAAGACTGCTCAGGGCTAGATATATTTTCATCCTTGGTTGTGCCTGCCACGCAGGCATGAGGGTTTGTATAAGTAAGAGATAATGATGGGAAGGTATACAGAAATAGAGCGCTTGGATCAAGAAACCATTGTAACGCTTACCCGATGCACATTACCACAGGTGCTGGCCAAACAGTCGGAGGCACTTAGGGAAAGGGTTGCGATTCGCGAGAAGGCATATGGTATATGGCAGACATACACATGGAGAGATTATTTTCGCTATGTGAGGTATACTGGTCTCGGACTTATAGCGCTGGGTCTCAAAAGAGGTGATAATATCGCAATCATAATGGATAACCATCCTGAATGGTTGTTCAGTGAAATTGGAGCTCAGGGTGTTGGAGCTGTAACTCTTAATCTATTTACTTCGGCTGTGACAGAAGAGTTGAGTTCTGCACTTAGCCGGGTTCAGGCAACCTTTGTAGTAGCCCAGGATCAGGAGCAGGTAGATAAGCTCTTAGATGCCAAGAATGACCTTTCTCATGTCCGTTATGTCATTTACACCGACCCCACAGGGATGAGAATCTATAGCGAGAATCCGTGGCTTATCAGTTTCAGGGATCTCTTGGACCTTGGGAAAGAACTGGATAATAAAAGCCCTGAATTATTCAATCAGGAGTTATTAAAAGGCAATCCCGATGATGTTGCTGTGATGATTATGACTTCCGGGACCACAGGTATATCCAAAATAGTGATGCTGACTCATAGAAATTTTACCGAGATGGCAAGGAAGTGGCTTGAGACTGCGCCCATTGGTATTGGCTCAAACTGGATGTCAATCAGCCCTCCGGCATGGATTGTTGATCAGATGTGGGGGGGTGGCGTAACACTATTGGGGGGTATGGTCATGAACTTTCCCGAAACCATGGAGACTCTCTTTGATGACCTTCGCGAGATAGGGCCATCTGTGATCATTACGGCTTCACGGTTCTGGGAGGATCTGGCTTCCAAGATAAGGGTAAAGATGGGTGATGCAGGGTTCATCAACCGCAAGGTTTTTGCCATCTCCGAAAGGATTGGAAAGGCTGCCTTCCAAAGTGAGTCTCAAAACAGTCATATTCCTTTATATTTAAGATGTTTAAGCAGGTTGGCATCAATGATTATTTTTCGGCCCCTTCTGGATCGAGTGGGGTGCTCAAAATTTTTAAGCGCTTATACAGGGGGACATCCCATAAGCCCGGATGTAATACGGTTTTTCAGGATTGTGGGCTTAAGTCTTAAGCAGTGTTACGGACTCACTGAAACGGGTGGAATATTTCAGGTTCAGTCTGATGATGAGGTGAAACCAGAGACCGTTGGCAGGCCTCTTCCGAGAACACAGATAAAGATTTCTGAGGATCAGGAAGTGCTTGTATCTAGTGAGACACTCTTTAAAGGATACTACAATGATTTTACCGCCACTCAAGCAGCCTTTGATGGCGGCTGGTTTTTAACCGGTGATGCAGGATATCTCGATAAAGATGGGCATCTTATCATTATTGGGCGAAAGGAAGAGATCATTCGCGATAAAGATGGGAATGCCTTTTCGCCGGATTTTATTGAAACACGCTTGAAGTTCTCACTCTTTATTAAAGAAGTCGTTGTCTTTGGCGAGGGGCGTCCTTTTATAACCGCTTTCATAAACATAGATATGGGAAATGTCGGCAATTGGGCTGAGGAGAGGATGATTCCGTATACAACCTATACAGACCTTTCTCAAAGGCCTGAGGTTGAGGAGCTTATCCTGGGCGAGGTGAGGGCTGTGAATGCCAGGCTGCCGGATCAAATGAAGATTCGCAAGTTTATTCTTTTATATAAACTTCTTGACGCAGATGATGAAGAGCTGACAAGGACAGGGAAGGTCAGAAGAAGGTTTGTTTACGGGCTGTACATCAGTCTGATTGAAGCGATGTATGAAGCAAAGGTCGAACTGGAAGTGAAAGGCAAGGTGCGTTACCGGGATGGACAGGTTGGCATGATTGAAACTAAGATCAAGATAATAACAGTTGGTTAATGCTATTTTGCAGGGATAGTTACCAGGGGCATATAAGGAGAGAGGTATGGAATTTTTTCTTCAACTTTTCGTTAATGGTTTAAGCATCGGCCTACTTTACGGCCTGTCTGCTTTAGGGTTTGTCATGATTTTTAAGTCGTCGAGTGTACTGAATTTTGCTCATGGAGAATTATTGGCCATAGGGGCATTTCTTTTTCTTGTCCTGGTTACATGGGCAAGATTGCCGATTCCCGTTGCTTTTTTGGTAACACTAGCTGGCAGCTTCATCTTGGGGTTTGTTGTTGAGCGCCTGTTTTTGCGCCCACTGATTGGGGAGTCTCTCATTTATGTTATCATGTTGACCGTTGGGCTTTCTTCCATGTTTAAGGGGCTTCTTTTATTTATTTTCGGAGGGAATCTGCATACCTATCCAGACTTTCTGCCAAAATGGCTTGCCATACAAATAGGCGCAATCTATGTCCCGCCTGTGTATATTGCTTCTTCTGTCATAGGTTTAATATTCCTTTTGATCTTTGGTCTTTTCTTTAAATATTCTCCACAGGGAATCTACATGAGATCGGTTGCTGATAACCAGACTGCTTCGCTGTCTTTAGGGGTTCATGTAAGAAAGGTCTTTGCATTGTCATGGGCTATTGCCGCACTTGTGGCTGGCATGAGCGGGATTGTCCTGGGCATTATCAACGGGGTTAACGTTCATCAGATCAGCGCCATAGGTCTTAAGGTCTTTCCTGTAGTTATCTTAGGGGGACTTGATAGTATTGGCGGCGCCATTATAGGAGGCATTATCATAGGACTTTTAGAAACCTTTACGGGGGGGTACATCTCTCCTTCGCTGCGTGATGTCGTCCCCTATATTGCCCTGGTTTTTATATTGCTGATCAAGCCGTATGGTCTCTTCGGCTTGGTAGAAATCGAGCGTGTATAGGAGAGAAAACTGAAGATGCGAAGATTGCAATTTCATCCGTGTGGTAATTTTAAGGATCAGTATAAGCAGGAACTTACTATATTTGAGACAGACTTCGGCCGGCTCTGGTTATGGATCGGCCTTTTCGTTCTCTTTGGAGTTTTGCCTGTAATAACAGGGCCATATCTTATTTATGTGTTGAATATGATTGGGATTGCCTCAATTGCTGCAATGGGGCTCAATATTTTAATTGGATATACAGGCCAGATATCCCTTGGCCACGGTGCCTTTTTCGGAGTGGGGGCATATGGTGGGGCGATTTTGGCTACTTCTTTGGGGTTTCCGTTCTGGATCGCGGTGCCTGTGGCAGGGGTAATTACAGCGCTGGTCGGTATGATCTTTGGAATACCCTCGGGCCGTCTCAAGGGGCTGTATCTGACCATTGCTACACTTGCCGGACAGTTTATTATTGAGTATATCCTTGTACATTGGGAAACCCTTACCAGAGGGACTATGGGGATTACACTCCCTACTGCCACGATATTTGGGATCGGATTAACGAGCGATAGAAGTTTCTTTTATGTGATTTACATCTGCCTTGTGTGTGTTACGCTACTAACGGTAAACATCATGCGTACCAAGTACGGAAGGGCATTTATCGCAATTCGTGATAATGATCGCGCTGCCGAGGGGATGGGAATCCCTATATTTTATTACAAACTCCTTTCTTTCGGAATCAGCTCCTTTTATGCAGGGATTGCCGGGGCCATCTGGGCATTCTATATGATCAGCATTACGACCGAGCCATTTACATTGGGGCTTTCTGTCGAATATATTGCCATGGTTATTATCGGGGGGTTGGGAAGTATCCCGGGTTCTATCTTTGGGGCAATCTTTATTACCGGGTTGAATGAAATTTTGCGGCTTGTAACGGATATCTTCATGAACATGGGAATATCCACGCGATTTGGACTTAACCTTGCGGCCTTGCGTGAAGTTGCCTTTGGATTGGCCATTGTTTTATTTATCCTCTTTGAACCAAAGGGTCTGGCTGAAATATGGAGGATCATCCGTTCTAACTTCAGGTTGTGGCCTTTTTCTTATTAAGGTGAATAGGGATTATTTATGGCAGACAATATTTTATTACAACTGAACAATATCAGCGTGGTTTACTCGGACGTTATCCAGGTGCTCAAGGGTGTGTCACTTACCATAAGAGAAAATCACATTGTATCTTTACTTGGCAGCAATGGTGCTGGAAAGACAACTACACTGAAGGCGGTCTCCGGGCTGCTCAAACCTGAGAACGGGAAGGTAACGGAAGGTGCAATCGTTTATGATGGTATATCTATTCAGAATTCGGCACCTGAGACAATCACCCGTCAGGGGATTATCCAGGTACTAGAGGGCAGGCAGCCATTCAAATATCTTACGATTGAAGAGAATCTCAAGGTGGGCACTGCAACGCGTTGGACCAAGCCCTATAAAAGAGATCTGGAGATGGTCTATAATTATTTCCCTGCTCTTGTGGGACGCAGAAAGACACTTGCAGGATATTGCAGCGGCGGAGAGCTGCAGATGCTTGTCATGGGTAGAGCCCTAATGGCACATCCCAGGCTTTTACTCTTAGATGAGCCATCGTTGGGGCTGGCGCCACTAGTGGTTAAGGAGATATTCAGGATAATCAAAAGGATAAATAAGGAGCAGAAAACCACCATTATCTTGGTGGAACAAAACGCAAATATGGCTTTGCAGATAGCGCATTATGGGTATGTCATGGAAAATGGGAAGATCATGATGGAAGGCAAGGCAGACGATCTTAAGGAAAACCCTGATGTAAAGGAATTTTATCTGGGGGTTAAGGCAGGTGGTGCGGCCAGGTCGTATAAAGATGTAAAGTCGTACAGAAGGCGTAAGCGCTGGTTGTGATAGGATGAGCTATTAGCATTCAGTTATCAGCACTCAGCGAAGGCAAAAGAGTATGCATTTTCATGGAGTATTGGAGTAATGGAGTGATGGAGTATTGGAGTGATGGAGTAATGGAGTGATGGAGTAATGGAGTAATGGAGTGATGGAGTGATGGAGTATTGGAGTATGCGGAAGAATAAAAATAGGGGATACCAAAAACTAAGAGTTTGGAATGATGCAATCGATTACTATGTACAGACATGTGATAGTTTTCGTGGTTTTCCCTATGAATTTAGACGGGTAGCCTCGCAGGCTATAGCTTCAGCCGATTCCGTGCATCGAAACATATCTGAGGGCTATTGCAGGCGTTCAATCCATGAATACCTCAATTTTCTCAATATAGCGCTTGGTTCTCTTGGCGAATCAGTTTCAGGTCTCCATGCTTGTTGGAAATCGAAACAGATAACGGAGGAGCAATTTCAGAAGTTGGATATATTGGCTTACAAACTGGAAAACGGGTTGCTAAAATTAGTGGAAAGCCTGGAACGAAAAAGAGAGAGTGGAGAATGGACCGATCACCTGATGGTAAAGGAAAGTAATGCGATATACGGAAACGAATAATTCAATACTCCATCACTCCATTTTCGTGGGGGGAAATCAAAGGATTTTGTATGGTGCAAGACTTTAAGAAGGAGGCACGTATGTCATCAGAGTATTTTGATATTAAGGAAACCATGACACTCTCAGAAAGAGAGGATTATTATAACCGCAGATTGTCCGAGATGGTCTCCCTCGGATATGAAAGATCGAAGAGTGTAAAAGAGATTTTCGATGAGAGAAGGTTAAGCCCATACGATATAAAGACAGTAAAAGATCTTGAAAAGCTGCCTGTAATTTCCAGGGAAAAGCTTATTGAAATCGAAGCAGAGGATCCTCCATTCGGTGGATTCTGTGATTCAAATATTGAAATCGATAGGATATTTACCTCACCAGGGCCGGTCTATGAGCCTCACCTTGGAGAAAGTGATCCCTTGTGGGCAAGGGCCTATTATGCGGCAGGGTTCAGAAAAGGCGATATTGTCCTCAATGCCTTTTCATACCATATGGTAGCTGCAGGCCTGACATTTCATGGGGGGCTCAGGCGTATTGGTGCTACCGTGATCCCTTCAGGCACATCCGGCACGCAGGTCCAGGTACAATTGATTCGCGACCTTGGTGTGAATGCCTATACCGGTACTCCGAGCTTTCTGATGTCTATCATCAAGAAGGCTGAAGAGATGGGTTATGATTTCAAAAATGATTTTAACCTGCGGCGGGCAAGCTTTGGGGCTGAACCCCTTTCCCCATCTCTCAGAGGAACCTTTGAAAAGGACTACTCAATTGATACATACCAGATGTATGGTGCTACTGAAGTGGGAGATATCGCCTATGAATGCCGTGAAAAAGGGCCTTGGCATATCTGCGAAGAGGTAATTGTTGAGATCGTTGACCCGATGAGTGGGAACAATGTTGAGCCTGGGAGGTTAGGTGAAGTCGTGGTGACACGACTCAATAATATATTCTTTCTGCTCAGGTTTGGAACAGGAGACCTCTCAAGTATTACCAAAGAGGAATGTCCCTGTGGAAGGACATCCTACAGGCTGAATGGTATTGTCGGCAGAATTGGCGATGCAGTAAAGGTCAGGGGGTTATTTGTAGCTCCGAGTCAGTTAAAGGTGATCAGTGATAAGTTCACAGATGTAAAATTTCAGGTAGTAATTACCAGATCAGCCCACAAGGATTTGCTCACGGTTAGACTGCAACCTGCAGATACTGGGGGTGACCACAATGAGTTGCAAGTAAGATTTGAAGGGATCTTTAAAGAAATTTGCACCGTAAAGGTCGATAAGTTTGAATTTGTCAAATCAGGCACCATAATTGAAGGAGATAAGCTTATTGTTGATGAAAGAATCTGGAAATAAGAATGAGAAAAAAAATTCATTACGGCTCAAGTGAATTCTAATTACCTATGAACCCTTGTGGCTGCGTGGCAGGCACAACCAAGGGTGAGAATATATCTGGCCATGAGGGATCTTTTAGCTTTGTATATATACTTGTCAGTAGTTTGTTGTCCGTTGTAAAATCTCCGGACAGGATGGGACCTTTGCGTAATTGCCAATTTGTCATTGCGAGCTTTAGTGAAACAATCTCAAAGAGCCTGCAACCGATGGGATTGCCACGTCGGCCTAAAAACCTCCTCGCAATGAATAGGCCTACCTATGCCTCCAGTGCGGAGTAAAAATTCTATGTACGTCATACAACATGGGTAGACAAAATATCTCTTATCCGAGATGCAGACAGTCTCTTTAATTATGCAAAGGTCTCAAGAATCCATCCCGTATTTTTCTCTAAGCTGAGAACCGATCCCTGATCCCCGACCCCTGTTTTCATATAAACGCGCATGAGCGCTTCGTGCTTACAACGATGGACGAAAAACATTCTCACGCAAAGATGTTTTTTTTATCATTCTTCTTTATTTTCCTTTGCGATCTTTGCGGCTTTGCGTGAGGAAAGATTTGTTGATCTTCTTTGCAGTACCTCTGATTTCTGCACATCTTCTCGCACAAAACACACAATTTTTAAAAAAATCTTTATCTGTCCTTGACTTTAAACAAAATGTTTGTAATCTTTAAAACTACACCAGTGTAATCTCTCCAAAAGATAATCATTAAAGTTTTTCAAGGAGGTTTTTATGAAAAGGTTTTTGTTTGTATTTCTTGGTGCCCTGTTGCTTACGGTGGCATTTTGGGGTTATGGCTATGCTGCATCTCCGGAACTTGAGGGCGTGCTCAACATCAATACAGCAGATGTCACTGAGTTACAGATGTTGCCTGGCATAGGGGAAGCCACAGCACAGAATATTGTAGCCTTTCGTGAGGCAAACGGGCCTTTCACATCAATTGATGACCTTATCAAGGTAAAAGGTATTGGAGAAAAAAGGCTTGATGCTGTAAGGTCATGTGTCATACTGGAGGGAAAAACAACTCTACGCATGAAGGAATAAATGGCACCTCCCAGTGGCAGGTGAAACCTGTCACTGGGTTTATATCAGATGTTTTGTAAGCGATTATGGTTTGAATTTAGAGATATGCCTTAATTCTTCAAACAGGCGTTTTTCATCGGAAGATAATTTTTTGGGCAGTACGATTTTTACCTCTACAAAGAGATTGCCCTTATTTGTGAGGCCCTTACCTTTCAATCTCAGGCGTTGTCCTGATAATGTCCCTGGGGGGATCTTAAGTTTTACGGGTCCATCTAGGGTTTGCACCTTGGAGATCATGCCAAGTGCTGCATCCCAGGGGGTTATAGGGAGCTCAGTGACAATATTGAAACCCTCCAATCGATATTTTGGATGAGGGGCTATCTTTACATTAAGATACAGGTCCCCAGGACCGCCAGGGCCCATATTCCCCTGACCTGCGAGCCTTATCTTCATACCGTCATGAGCCCCAGCAGGAATCCTTACATTAAGTCGTTTTCTACCCCCCATTGAGGCTGAAAGAATTATTTCTTTTGTTGTGCCTTTATGGGCTTCTTCCAGTGATATGGTGAGGTTGGTCTCTAAGTTGCTTCCCTTTGGGGAGGCAGTCCTGTATGAGGATTGCTGGCCCATGCCCGGATCCCCAAACAATGTCTCGAAGAAGTCAGAGAATGCACCACTATGGCTTCCACCTGAACCAAAATCAAACGTGAATGTCCTGCCACCCCCTCTTTTGCCCTGCGCACCAAAAGGGAACCCTCCAAATATGTTTTCAAAACCTGGTGGGGGTGTGAATTCTTGACCTTCATGCCAGCTGCCCCCGAGCGCATCATAGCGGCTACGTTTCTTGGCATCGTTGAGGACCTCATAGGCCTCTCCGATCTCTTTAAAGAGTCTCTCCGAATCCGGGTTGTCCTTGTTTGCATCCGGGTGATATTTTCTTGCAAGTCTTCTGTAAGCCTTTTTTATCTCATCTGGGGTTGCTTTCTTATCTACTCCAAGTATCTTGTAATAATCTTTGTATTCCACTGATAATCGCCTCTTTACAGTACTATACCATTAATTATTTAGGAGTGCATTACCCAAAAATCAAGATAACAAGTGAGGATTAGAGATGTACTATGTTGCCACAGCTCTATCTATCCTTGTATTTGGAAGTCTCTCTTCAAGTGGGCTCATAATAATGGATGGAATATTATGTAGTTCTTCGGTGAGCATATCGAGATCTTTTATAGCGGCGATGGCCTTTTCACAATAAGAGTTTGCCTCTAACCTGCTTTTGTCTAAAATGTCACGACTCAAGTAAGGGACAATCAAATTTTGTCTTTCTTCAGTGTCAGATATAAGATTTAATCTTGCCGCCACCTCAGGGTACTCTTCAAAGATATAAATCAAAGGTAGAGTTGTCTTCCCTTCTGCAATGTCGTTGAATGCATCCTTGTTATCTTCCTCATTAGGATACAAATTTATGATGTCATCCACAATTTGGAATGCCATACCCATATATCTCCCATAGGCAGCGAGTGCATTTAGCTTAAATTGCGGTAGATTAGCCAGGGTACCTGGTGCGCTGGAACAGAATTCAAAAAGGGAAGCAGTCTTCATGTATATAATATCCAGATATGCATCCATATTGCTATGGAATATCTTTGAGTATTCAAGTTCTTTAAGCTCACCTGTAGCCATCTTTTTCGTGGTCTTAATCAGATTGAGTGCGAGCTTGATGTTGCCGAGGGTTAGCATTAATTCTAAGGCCGAAGCAACCATATAGTCTCCGGAGAGCAATGCAGGCTTGTCTCCAAACACCTGGTTAGCTGTGGGCCTGGAGCGTCTGATCGTTGTTCCGTCCACTATGTCATCGTGGAGGAGACTTGCATTATGGAGGAGTTCCACTGTATATGCAAGCGGCATAATATTTCTTGTAGGGATTCCTAGGGCATCGGCAATGAGTATTACCAACCTTGGCCTCAGGCGTTTGCCCCCTGAGTCCAATATATAGCACCCCACCTTAGAGCTTAAGGCAGAAGAGCTGTATGTGGTCTTCTTTAGTCCTTCTTCGAATTTGGGATCCATATAACAGTGTATATCAGACCATGTATCTAATATCAATTAAAACATATCATAACTAAAGTGAGATGTTAGCTTTTCTTGATCTTCTCTATTATATCGCTGGTAGAATAGCCTTCTATAAATGGTATCGTAAGCACATCTCCTCCGTATGATCTTACAATATCGCTACCTACTATCTCGCTAGGGCTCCAGTCTCCACCTTTGACCAATATATCAGGGCATATAGCAACTATCAAATCGTATGGCGTATCTTGGTCGAATATGGTTACATAATCCACCATGGAAAGGCATGAAAGTATAACTGCCCTTGAATATTGGTCGTTTACAGGTCTTGCCCCCCCCTTTAATCTTTTTACAGATGCATCTGAATTAAGACCTACTACCAGAAAGTCTCCTAAAGACTTTGCCTGTCTCAGATAGGAGGTGTGACCTGCGTGAATGATATCAAAACATCCATTTGTAAAAACCACCTTACTCCCCCGTTTCTTCAATGCCTTTATCCTTTGCACCAGGTCTTCAAACGCAAGTATTTTAGGAATGTCCCGAAGGTCATCCGGCAACTTTTTGCCTGCAAGCCGTGCTGTATAGATAGCCATGGTTTGATATACCCCTAGAAGGTCAGGAAACTTGAGTCCAAGCTCATCTATATGGGCTTTTACAGTCTCCCAATCCCCTCTTTGTATAGGGCCTGTAAGTGCGGATTTACCATAAATGGCTATATTTGAAATAGTGCCCCTTATCAAAGGAAGGAGCTCGTTTACACTCATGCCTATCTCATTCAGGATATCGGTTGCCTGAGCAATAAGGCTTACCGTATAGTTGGATGCTATTACAGCTGCTGTATGGTAAAGGGTCTTGTCTTTGGCGGAGATCTTTATAAGAGAGCTGCCGAATGATGTTACTATATCCCTTGCAACAGATACTGCAAGGGGAGCCCCTTCTATTGTAAAACAACTTTTCCTTATACTATCCTTTGCCTGTGTAGGATCTAAAATAGACTGCAATGGATGCAGACTTCCCACTTCTCCCCCATGGGTGGCAATGGGAGAGAGTATATCCGATGTAAGCTGCCCGCTCATATGGAAAAAGGTCATTTTTCTACATGCATCCCCCCATATATTACCGATCAGAGAAGCGATATTAGGGATTATACTATCAGGTACAGTGATAAAAACTATATGTGCATCCATAGGATTGTCAGGGATAGAGGGGAAGGTCTTGATGTTATGTGTATCCTTTTTTGATGAAACTATCCATACGGGAGTATGTCCTGCCTCTTTAAGGAGGGCCAGCATAGCACTACCTACCTTACCAAGGCCTATGATTGCAAATTTATATCTCATCTAATATCCCTTCTTTTAGTAATTTTTGATATCTATCCCAATCTATAGAATATCTGTGTGTATTTGTGCTATCTTTTAAAATCTCTCTGTATTTAGTGCTATTCACATAGTTTTTTAACCTCTCGGATGTTGGATATATCTGTTCGCTGGGTTTCCATAGTTCAGTCTCACCTGTGTGCTCGTTTATGAGACATCCATAGCATATGGCATATGATACATCCGCCAGAGGGCTGTCATGAAAATCTCGCAGCATGGCATTTAGCCGTCCCCCGTCTATGGGCGAGAAGAACGAGTACATCTCAGAGTATATCACAGCACCATGATAATGTTCTGGTATGTCAAGGATGGCATCACTCCTTGTTGTATCGGCAAATACACATAACATCTCCTGCATGTTTCTTAATGCACCGAGACCAGGGTATACTTGCCCCGGCAATCCGGGTCTTTTTTTTGTGAATTCCTTTTTCGGGTCCTGAAGAATGAGCCATTCAATGGTCAGTGTTGAAAAACCATCATCTAGATCAATATCATCTATAAAGGTTTGCTTTGGTTTGAACCTGCTTTGTCTTACCAAAAGTTCTATCAACCTGGTATCTCTATCCAGGCTGTCAAAATTTACATAAAGTCGGGAGATAAACGATTCATTTCTGGAGATAGTGAGAATCAAGTTATAGTAGCCTTTTTTGTTAAGGATATTGATAATCCCTGTCTGTGTCAGGATATTCATGATGGCATTTTTATCATATAGGCCAAGGAATAGTTCCGAGCATACCCTCTCTTTTTCTATATATAACATGCTTGATGGATCTATGCTCGGGAAGACCTCCTCTAAGTGTACAGGGTTTTTTTTACCTGAAAATCGGTTTCTTTTTCTCATGATATCGTTCTTCCCACACCAGCAAAGATCACATATGATGCCCCGGCATCTTTGAGTGCTCTTGCCACTTCTTTTCCTGTTGCGCCTGTGGTGATCACATCATCTACTATCAGGACGGATTTTCCCTTTACATCAGATGCCCTAAATGTCCCTTTAACATTTTTTGACCTTGTCTTTTGGTCAAGTCCTACTTGTGGGATGCCCCTCTTTGTCTTTTTAAGAATATCATATCTTATTTTTATCCCCATATGCCTGCTTAATTCCTTTGCTATGAGTGCAGATTGATTATACCCTCTTTCTATGAGGCGCGTCCAGTGTAGAGGGACAAAGGATATAACATCTATGTCCATATCCATCTTTGATAAATGTTCATACATAATTTCGGCAAGGATCTTTTTGAATATGCTTTTTTTCTGGTATTTAAACAGATGTATCATATCCTTTAGTAGGTCCTCAAAACAGGCTGCAGCCAACATCTTATCAAATTCCGGTCTAAAAGTCTGACATGATATGCATACACCAGGGCTACCTATGGGTTTGCCGCATATATCACACACAGGTGGAGGTACTGGTCTGATTTGAGATATACATGAAGAACATAGACCGCAATCTACATCTTCAAAAGATCCGCATAAAAGACACTGTGAAGGGATGATGTTTTTATGTATCATTTTTAGCATAAGACAGGAATACCATATCCCAGGTTTATATGAAAACAGTGAATAGTGAAGAGTTAAAGAGTATTATTTATATGAAAAAGATATTTATATAGTTTTGTTAGTTTCATTGGTTTTATTAATTTGATTGGTTAGACTTGGCACTTCGCAGTGAATCATGAGTAATCTTGAGGTAATCGAGAGGCAAAAAAAAGTTTTAGCTTCACGATTGCCTCACGATTTTACAGATTCAGGGAGAAAACAGCATATATTTTCACACTTCGTTGTGTCCAAAAGGACATGCGGGGTTATGTGAAAATAGTTATCAGCTTGGAAAAGAATATAAAATAAATTCAATCCTTATATAGCTGAATATCTGAGAGCTGAGAGCTTTTTATCGTTCCCGTCTTTGGCGGATGTTTGCCTGTGGACATGATGATTTATTACAAGGTCAGGGCTTTTCTATTAGATTGTTGCAATTTCTGCTGGAAAGTGGTTTTATTTAGAGCCTAGCAATCGAATCTCAGGGAAGTAGTTGGTTTCTTAGTATTTACAAATACTTATCAGGAGGGGGGGCATGAACGAAAACATAGTAACCCTTGAAAGGCATATATTAGAGGAGCAGAGACGCTATGGCGGGCGTGGTGATTTTAGCTCCTTATTAAGTCAGATTGTCCTTGCGGCAAAGGTGGTCTCAGCCCAGGTAAGTCAGGCAGGCCTTGTGGATATATTAGGGCGTGTGGGCAAGAAAAATATCCAGGGAGAGGATGTCCAGAAGCTAGATGTATTTGCAAACGAGGTGTTTATCAATGCGCTGAATTATATTGGGAGGGTATGTGTAATGGCATCAGAAGAGCTTGCGGATATAATCTTGATCCCCAAACAATATCCTAAAGGCGAGTATGTTGTCATGTTTGATCCGCTTGACGGATCGTCCAATATAGACGCGGATATTTCAATAGGCACTATATTTTCGATCTTCAGGAGAAGGACAAAAGGCGGTGGAGATGGGACCCTTGAGGATTGTCTTCAGCCAGGGTATGAGCAGTATGGTGCAGGCTATGTGATATATAGCACCAGCACTATATTTGTCTACTCCACAGGTGCGGGTGTAAACGGATTCACACTTGATCCCAGTGTCGGTGAATTCGTGCTTTCTCACCCGGATATAAAGATACCTGAGGGGGGGGCAATATACAGTATAAATGAGGGCTATTATAATTACTGGAAAAAGGGCAGCCGGGAGTATATTGACTATCTCAAATCAGAAAAAAATCGCAGTAAAAAACCGTATTCTTTGAGATACATAGGTTCTCTTGTTGCGGATTTTCACAGGACACTTCTCTATGGTGGCATATTCCTCTATCCTGAAGATACAAAGGATCCAAAGCGGCCGACAGGGAAGCTGAGACTACTGTATGAGGCAAATCCGCTTGCCTACATAGTAGAACAGGCTGGTGGCTATGCAAGTACAGGATATCAAAGGATACTTGATGTCATTCCAAACGAGATTCATCAACGTGTGCCCCTGATTATCGGCTCGCTTTTAGATGTTGAAGAATACGAAAGATTTGCAAAGAAGAATATTAAAGAGTAAAAAATCATTCCATATTGGGAAGGGAGGCTTTTATGAGTAACAAAACTTTTTCAGAATCCGAGTTTGTAGACGCCCTTGATATTGGACGTCCCCCTAACATAAAAATGTTGTTTCCTCATTCCAAGGCATTGATTGTGAGTGGAAAGGTAATAGATAGGGCAATGCTTAGAAAGGGTGGCGCAATGACCATCGCTGCAAATGGTAGAAACAGCATGGTTATCAGGGGCGTACTGAAGGCAGCCCGGAAGGCGAATGCAGCCGTAATAATTGAAATTGCAAAATCTGAGAGTACATATTGTGCTATAAATATGTGGAATCTCGCCAGGTATGTTGATACATTGTGCAATGAGCTTGGTGTCACAATACCTGTAGCAGTACATGCTGATCATTACGGGATAAAAAACCAGGAGGATGTTGAGTCTGCTAAGATAGAGATACCATCTATATTTGATGCAGGTATGACGTCCATTGCAATAGATGCATCCCATATGAGTGATGATAAGAATCTATTGGCCAACCTTGTGCTTAATCCGTATGTCCCAAAGTGGGCTGGCTATGAGACCGAGGTGGGGGAGATAAAAGGGAAGGAAGGGCTTTCCACAGCCCGGGAGGCCCTCTTCCTTATTCAGGGGTTAAATGCCCACAGGATTTATCCCGACTGGATTGCGCTCAATAATGGGACCACACATGGTATTGAGGCGAGTGATGCAGGGATACGGGTAGAACTGACAAAGGAAATTCATGATGCTATTGAAAGATATGGCGTTTCAGGTGCGCAGCATGGGACATCAGGAAACAGTTTAGAGCGCTTGCGCCGGATTACAACGGAGACTAACACAACAAAGGCGAATGTCGCCACTGCATTGCAAATGATATCATGGGGCGTAGAGGCAAATGAATATGGCAATGCCATTCAGGACAAAGATGGGTTGTTTATAAAGCTGAAAGACGCTGGTGTGATAGATAATCTATGGGCTGAGATGGTAGCGTACGCTCAATCAAACTCTCTAAAGGGGGGAAATTATAAGAAACTCAATCTCCCCTTTGAGACAAAGATTCTAGCCCAGCCAAGAGATGTGCGTGGACGTATGGCAGATGCCGTGGAGGCATTTGTATACAGGCTGCTTGTTGATGTCTTCAATGCACAAGATACTGCGCCGCTTGCTGTTGAGGCTATATTAGAGGCAGGTTCATATGATCTTGGGCCCAAAGGGAGTCCAATAGAAGATCCAAATGATTGGACTGAAGAGAAGATTAAGAATCGGGCATATTCTTTTAGTAAGCCTGTTGGCGACTCTGGAGCTGATTATAGCGATTGATTTGCATTAAAATACTAAAGGCAAGCCTTGGGGTCTTGGTGTTGTGAAGATCTTACACCATATTGAAGGTAGAAGTGGTCTGGAGTTTTATCCCCTGGAAATCCGGTATATTCTGCATTCCGTGTATACAAAAAACAGGGATAAGACAAATTTTCAGCCCTTGACGAATTAAACATTGTGTGGCATGACTCCGCCAATGATAGAATCATCAGGAGGATGTATATGGCTAGAGTTACTATTGAAGATTGTCTTGAAAAGGTAAATGATCGTTTTTCCCTTGCCATAGTTGCAGCTAAACGAACCAAGCAGCTGGCAAGGGGGGCGGCACCTTTATCCAGGCGTAAGGAAAATAAACAGGTGGTTACAGCTTTAAGGGAGATTGCAGAGGGGAAGATACTGATTCAGAGTGAGTCATGACAAAGAAAGACTACTATGAAATACTGGGTATCTCCAGGTCTGCCTCGCCGGATGAAATAAAGAAGGTATATAGGAAACTTGCTCTGCAATATCATCCTGACAGAAATCCCGGGGACAGGCAAGCAGAAGAAAGTTTTAAAGAGGCTGCAGAGGCATACGAAGTACTGCGTGACCATGAGAAGAGGCGTATATATGATCAATATGGGCATGAGGGCCTGCAGGGTACTGGGTTTGAAGGGTTTTCCAACTTTGATGACATATTTGAAAGCTTTTCAGGTATCTTCGGCGATATATTCGGGTTTGGTGGATCTTCTACCAGGTGGACCTATCGTAACAGGCCTCGCCAGGGTGCGGATTTCAGATATGATGTGAGTATAACCTTAGAGGAAGCAGCAAAGGGTAAAGAAATAGAGTTTGACATACCCAAGACTGAGGTTTGTGACCATTGTGGAGGCAGTGGCGCCGAGCCGGGCACTTCACCACAAACATGTAGAGTATGCGGGGGAAAAGGGCAGGTATACAGATCTCAAGGCTTTTTTACTATAAGCACCACCTGTACCAGATGCCAGGGGACAGGGCAGATTATACCCACGCCATGTAAGAAATGCAGGGGTTTGGGCACTCTCAAGCGTAAGAAAACCTTGAAGGTAAAGATTCCTCCCGGTGTAGACACAGGCACTACAATAAGGATGGCTGGTGAAGGTCAAATTGGTGAGCATGGAGGTCCCCCGGGTGATTTGTATGTAATGATACAAATGAAACCCCATAACATATTTACGAGGCAGGGTGACGATCTTATTTGTGAGGTCCCCTTATCCTTTGTTCAGGCTACCTTGGGTACAGTTGTTGATGTCCCTACTCTAGATGGCGAGTATGATCTTGAGATTAAACCCGGCACTCAGCCGGGGGAGATATACGTCATTAAGGATAAAGGGCTGAAGCGCTTAAGGGGCAGGGGATATGGTAATATAAGAGTGGCTGTAAGGATTGTGATACCGAGAAAACTTACAAGAGAGCAAGAAGAGCTGCTTAGACAATTTGCCCTTATCTCCAAAGATGAGGTGAGGGATCGTGCAAAAAACAAGAAGAAGTTTAATATATTTTAACCCTGTAATTCCGGCTACATCGATAAAATCTATTAGGATTCATGTGGGGTAATTCTTGATGATTTCGTAAAAAGCCAGAAAAATACCCCAATGTCATTCTGAGCGATAGCGAAGAATCTAATAGTATTAAGATTCTTCGTCGCCAAAGCGCCTCAGAATGACACTGTGTGGACTTTTTGCGACTTCATCAATTCTCGATACAGTAGAATTTTGGTTGTTAGATCATTCCGAATGTGTCATATATATTGCTAGATAATTTTGAGTATGATGATATCTTTATAGGAGGTGTATATCGATGGAGATAAAGCAAGGAAAACTTTTGTCAAAAGACCTTTCCATATTTTGGGAGGCATGGCTCCCGGAAGAGAGCCCGAAGGCTGTAGTCCATACAATACATGGTTATGGAGAACATATAGATCGGTATAAGAATGTGGTGGATGAGCTAGTGCCATCAGGATATGCACTCATTGGTACAGATCACAGGGGGCATGGGAGAAGTGGTGGCAGACGTTGTCATGTAAAAAGCTTCATGGAATTTATAGAGGATGAAAGGCAACTCTTTACAGAGGTGATCAGTTCGCTGCTTTCAGATATACCCTACTTTGTGTTAGGCCATTCTATGGGGAGCATCATTGCTATGAATTATGTAGAACGCTATCCCGAAGGTATAAAGGGGCTGATCCTTTCTGGTACAGGCTCTACTCCAGGGAGTTCAGTATCTAAGGCATCCCTGATACTTGCAAAGATTGCATCCAGGATCGCACCTGGTATTCATGTAAAATCTCCATTACCACCGGATTTTATCTCCAGAGATCCTGATGTGGTGAAGGCATATGTAGATGACCCTTTGGTCTATGATATAATAACCCCCAGGTTGGCAGAGCAGATGTATACATATCTTGCCAAGGGCTTTGAAGACGCGTCCCGGATAAAATTACCAGTCCTTATTCAATGTGGCTCTTCCGACACATCCTTTTCCGGTCGGGAAGATCTCTATAACAGGATTGATTCTAAGGATAAGACTATTCATATATATGAAGGTCTTAAGCACGAGGTCTACAATGAGCTTTTTGATGACAGGGCAAAGGTCCTAGGCGATTTACATACATGGGTCGATAAGCATGTTTAACTTTAAAATTTTATTTTGATAGCTTAGTGCAGAGCATCATAGCAGTGTTTACATAGATTTCGCTGTGATTATAGCACCACAATGCCCTTCTTTTCTTTTTAAGAGAGGCCTTTTCCTTCCATCCGGCAAGCTTCAGGTAATTTGCAATACTTGCCATGGCATCAATTTCATTAAATGGATCTTTTTTCCCGTCATTATTCCCATCTATCCCGTACGTGATAAAGGAAGACGGGATAAACTGTGCAGGTCCTATTGCACCTGCAAATGACCCTGTAATTTCTAATGGGTCAATATTGAGATTCTCTGCAATGACAATGAGACAATAGAGTTCACCCAGTGCCCATATTGCCTTAGTTTTCGCACGCTTGAATGCGGAATTATCCGACAATGCAGGGTATTCTTCTCTTAATGATTCAAAAAATTTGGGGTGAGCACATGCTGCAAGGCTTAGATACGAACGAAATACATTGTATTTTTCAGGGTAATGACCCAGCTGGGACTCTATTATAAGGATTGCAGTTATTATCTGGGGAGATACGCCAAAGTCTTTATGTATCCCTTTGAATTCTTTAGACTTATCTTTTATATATTGCTTACCCATGTCTATATACTTGGGGTCGATATCCATATATTTCTTGTGGAGCTCTAATTCGGGTAATTCCTGGAAGAGATTTTTTATAATTACTGTATTTTCGATATACACTCTGGGGTCATTTAAGAGGATGCCGACTCGATCTTCATTGGCCCCTTTTTTTATTAGAGCATCTTTTATGTGTGCGATAACTTCTTTATCTTGTGCATACAAGGGGTCATATATTACACACAATATGCTGATATGTATAAGCAACCATATGATATATCTGTTCACTTCACACCTCTTTTGCTAACTTTGATATATAGGGATTTAATAAAAAGTAAAGGGTAAAGTTTGTATAAAAGAGATATTTATATAGGTTTGTCGGTTTATATGAAAACAGGGATCAGGGGCCAGGGGTCGGTTTCCAGGAATGGATGTTTTTCTGAGCACATCCCGAAAATATTTTTATCATTCGCTGTGCCTGTCTTGCAAGCATGAGAGTTTATATAGAAATGGGTACGGGCATTTATTTGGATTTATGGTTTATCATAGAGGCCGCTTAAGTGCTATTTTGTGTCCAAGAAATTGGTGGCATAACAAAAAGCTTACTTTTTGTACGCGTAAAAGACTATGCAAAGGGTGCGAAACTTGGGTTATAATTCCCCATTGACTTTTATGTGATTTCGAATATCTTTTACAGTACTTATATGTAAAGGAGGTTATGTATGATGGATATTGATATTCAAAAAGGCATGGCCCGTATTCGAGGAATTCCCAACTACCCGGTGATACAATCCAAGGCGAAGTATGCATTGCTCGATATCTCTCTTTCCACGCTTGCCGCGGCCTTTGAGGAGGTCGCCAAGAGGGTGCCTGAATTTAAGGCAGAGATCGCCGGCTGGAATGATGGGAGAAGGTTTGCGGTAGGGGTCCTCCCCAAGGGTCCATATATCACCCTGGAAAAAAGAGGGGATATGACACACTACCTGGGGAAGGGGCTTTTATCTCCGGATGTAACATTTCTCTTCAAAAATCTTGATTCAGGGGTCCTGGTTTTTACAGGCCTGATGAGCTCCCACCAGGCTGTAGCAGAGTGCAGGGCGCTCGTTAAGGGCAACATCGGCTATGCCATGGAGTTAAACAGGGCATTGGCTATTGTGGAAACCTATCTGTTCCCGGGTATTATTCTCAAGAGGATATTCAAGGAGCCGCCAAAGCTGAGTTCGGCCCAGCTCATAACAAAAGGCAAGGTCTACGGTGCCTTATTGCCTGCACTCATCAGGCAGATGGTCTGACTTCAAACCTTAAAAACGTAAGAAAAGGAGGAATAGGAAATGATACCAAATTACTACCAATTTTATTGTCCGGTAAAGATCCTTTCAGGCCATCAGGCCGTGAGTAATATACCCTTTGAGATGGAACTTCTGGGCTGCAAAAAGGCCATGCTCGTCACAGACAAGGGTGTGGTAGACGCAGGGCTTATAGACATTGTGAAGACTGCATTTGCAGACTCTGACCGCGAGATTGGCTATATCTTTGACGAGGTCCCCCAGGATTCCAGCAATCGCATAGTCAACAAGCTCGCCAAGCTCTTCGTAAAAGAGAAATGTGATTGCTTCCTCGCAGTGGGTGGCGGCAGCTCCATGGATACGGCAAAGGGGGCCAACGTCGTGGTCTCTGAAGGATCGGATGACCTCTTGAAACTTCAAGGAGTAGAGAACATCACCAAGGATCTAAAGCCCATGATAGCGATACCCACTACTGCTGGTACAGGCTCCGAGGTCACAAAGGCTGCTGTGGTCTATAATGAGGAAGAGAACGTGAAGATGGCCTTCCTGTCTGATAAGCTCTATCCGGATGTGGCTGTGATAGACCCCAGGATGACCTTGTCTTTGCCTCCAAAGATGACAGCTGCAACCGGCATGGATGCACTTACCCATGCAATTGAGGCATATACGTGCCTGCAGAAAAACCCTATTGACGATGTATTTGCAAAGGTAGCTATTGACCTTATCAGGCGCTACCTGGTAAGGGCGACAGAGGATGGCAAGGATAAGGAAGCCCGCATTGGTATGGCCAATGCAGCCCTTCTTGCAGGAATTGCCTTCTCCAATTCAAACGTGGGTATGGTGCACTCTCTGGCCCATGCATCTGGGTCTGTATGCCATGTGCCCCATGGGGTTGCAAATGCTATACTCCTCCCATGGGTCCTTGAGTACAACCTCGACGAAGTTCCTGAATATATCGCAGAGATTTCAGGCGCCCTCGGCAGCTCTGTAGAATACCTGGAGCCCAGGGATCAGGGCCAGGTGACTATCTCCCTTGTTAGAAATCTCTTGACGCGCCTCAATCAGGTCTCGGGCCTGCCCACACGGCTATCTGACGCAGGGGTCACGGAAGATGATCTACCAGCTATTGCACAGGCAGCTATAAACGATGGTGCTCACACCTATAATCCCAGGGATCTCACCTATGATGTGGCCCTGGAGACATTAAAGAAGGCATTCTAGCTGATGCGCCAAAGGGGGCCGTGGATTTTTCCACGGCCCCCTTTGAGCTCTATAATAGGAATGAGGCGAAGCCGAGGGGAACGCCGGAAAGGATTACGAAAGAAGATATCTTGCGTAAATATGGAGCAAGGGATCCTATAGACACTTACTCCCGATTACACACTGGCCGTTTTATGGCCTTCTAAGGCCTATTGCAACGGCCTTCGATTACTATATCGGATATCCAGAGATAGCAAAGAGACCTTGACATCTGCATTAATGACCTTATAAAGATACTAGGCTTTGATATTGATTCATTGTAGAAGGCATAGCATATGTTTGATTTGAGATTCCAGCAGATTATGGGGTTTTTATTGGGTGTTAGCGAAGAAGAGAGGGTAGGCGCTTATTACCCATCTCTCGATGTCTTTGAAAATAGAGGGAGACTGTGTATAGAGATAGAAATCCCGGATGTGGATCCTGAGAATATAGAGGTTACGGTTTTAGGAAGGACGCTCAATATATCCGGAAAGAAGAAGGATCCTTTAGAGAGTAGAGAGATAAAATATTTAAGGATGGAGCGGAGTTTTGGCAGGTTTAGCAGGGCCTTGGAGATACCAGAGAGGTTTGATCTGGATAAGATAGATGCAACATTCAGAGATGGGGTCTTGATTGTTAAGATAGGACGGGCGGAGCTGAAGCCAGAGATTATAAAGCGGGTTTGTATAAAATAGGAGTGGAATATGGAGAATGATAATCAACAAGTAGAAGTGCCTAGTAGTGTGCCATTGTTGCCTGTAAGGGATGTGGTAATATATCCATACATGATACTGCCTCTTTTTGTGGGAAGAAGCCTCTCTATTAAGGCAGTGGATGAGGCCCTCAATAAGGACAGGTTTATCTTTCTTGTTACGCAAAAGGACTCAACCATAGAAGAGCCTACAGAGGACCAATTATATAAAACAGGCACTATTGCCATGATCATCAGGATGCTGAAACTCCCTGATGGAAGGATAAAGATCCTGGTGCAGGGCATTTCAAAGGGTTATATGAAGGCATTCCGCAAGGAAGAAGCAGGGTTTTATACAGTAGATGTAGAAAAGATAGTTGAGCCTGAGATTAAAGAGATCACCGTAGATGCTGAGGCCTTAATGCGTTCTGTTAAGGAGCAGTCCGAGAAGATACTCCAGCTAAGGGGGATTGTCTCTCCTGATGCATTTTCTATCTTAGAGGCTATTGATGATCCCGGCAGGCTTGCAGACCTGGTAGCCTCTAACTTGAGGATTAAGGTGGAAGATGCCCAGCAGGTATTAGAGGTAGTTGATCCGGTAGAAAGGCTCAAGCACGTAAATACCCTCTTGGCTAAAGAGATGGAGCTATCCGAGGTTCAGGCAAAGATTCAGTCTCAGGCAAAAGAAGAGATGGGTAAGACCCAGAGGGAATATTACCTTAGAGAACAATTGAGAGCTATACAACAGGAGCTTGGGGAGATAGATGATAAGGGTAAAGAGATTACAGAGTATGAGGAAAAGATAAAAAACGCTGGTATGCCTGAAGATGTGAGGAAAGAAGCCGAGAAACAGCTGGATCGTATCAAGATGATGCACCCTGATTCTGCAGAGGCAAATGTGGTGAGGACATATCTGGACTGGATGGTAGAGTTACCATGGGGGAATTCTACCCAGGATAATATGGATATCAAAGAAGCAGCAAGGGTCTTAAATGAAGATCATTATGGACTGGACAAGGTAAAACAGAGGCTATTGGAATATCTTGCAGTAAGGAAGCTCAACCCAAACAAAAAAGGGGCTATTTTGTGCTTTGTCGGTCCTCCTGGCGTTGGGAAGACCTCTTTAGGCCGTTCCATAGCACGGGCTCTAGGGCGTAATTTTCATAGACTATCCATAGGTGGCGTTCGAGATGAGGCGGAGATTAGAGGCCATAGACGCACCTATATAGGGGCCTTGCCTGGCAGGATTATTCAGGGCATAAAACACGCCGGCTCTAACAACCCTGTATTTATGATAGATGAGGTTGATAAAATAGGTACGGATTTCAGGGGGGATCCTTCGTCAGCACTGCTCGAGGTGTTGGATCCGGAGCAAAACTTTTCTTTTCAGGATCATTATCTGAATGTACCCTTTGATCTCTCCAAGGTTATTTTTATTACCACTGCAAACTTGATAGATCCGATACCTTCTCCTTTAAGGGACAGGATGGAGATTATAGAACTGCCAGGGTATACTGATCAGGAAAAACTTCAGATAGCTAACCGTTACCTGGTGCCTAGACAGATCAACGAGAATGGGATGATGCCAGATGACATCAAATTTTCTGATGAGGCCGTCCTTGATGTCACAAATCACTATACTAAAGAAGCTGGTGTCAGGAATCTGGAACGTGAGATCGGATCTATATGCAGAAAGGTGGCCCGGGATATTGCCGAAAAGGACAGTAAGAGAAAAAAGATCTATCGGGTACCTGCCACAGGGGTACATAAATATCTGGGCACCCCCAAGTTTTTACCTGAAAGAGAACGTAAAGAACACGAGATAGGTGTCGCGACCGGTCTGGCATGGACGCAGTTTGGCGGGGAGATACTATATATTGAGGCCTCAGTATTACCCGGCAGTAATGGTAAGGGTACACTTATGCTTACAGGTCATCTTGGAGATGTGATGAAGGAATCTGCTCAGGCGGGCATTTCCTATATTCGTTCTAGAGTTGACCAACTGGGTATATCCCCGGGCTTTAACAAGGATAAGGACATACATGTTCATGTCCCGGCAGGTGCTATACCCAAGGATGGCCCATCTGCCGGTATCACCATGGCCGTGGCCGTCATATCCGCGCTTACGAACAAGCCTATAAGAAAAGATATATCTATGACCGGTGAGATTACCTTGAGGGGCCGGATCTTACCTATTGGAGGCCTTAAAGAGAAGGCGCTTGCAGCACATAGAAACAAGATCTTTGAGATCATTATCCCATATGAAAACGAGAAGGACTTGGAAGATATACCACCTACTGTAAAAAAACGTGTCAAATTTCATCCTGTGAAGACCATGGATGATGTGCTTAAGCTGGCGTTTGTTAAAGAATGATATAGCAATAAGCGTTCAGCTCTCAGCATTCAGCCATTAGGACACTTACTTGCATCCTGTATTGATTATGCAGGTCTACTGGCTTAATTGGCATTTGCTTCATTTCTTCCTTTAGACATTGGACTTTGGACTAATTATTGATATCGCGTAGCACACCCTTGAATATTTTCATTATAGAAGGGCCGGCGATTCCAGCCATCTCTATAACCTTTTCTAAGGGGGCTGGTTTATAATCATCCGGGTCATTATTATTTGTTATGGCAGAGACAGCTAAGACATTCATATTGCAGTGTAGAGCCTGTATTACCTCCATTACTGTAGACATACCCACTGCATCTGCACCGAGTGCTCTCAACATGCGTGTCTCGGAGGCAGTCTCCATAGATGGTCCTAAGACCTGCGCGTAGACGCCTTTTTTCAGGTCTACATTCTCTTTTTCTGCTGTCTGAATGGCCTTATGTGCAAGATTGGGATTATATGGTCTTGTCATGTCAGGGAAGCGTGGGCCGATCTCTTCATTATTGGGGCCGACAAGAGGGTTTTGCCCTGTTAAGTTTATATGATCGATTATAAGCATTACCCCCCCTGGCTTGAGGTCGGGACGCAGTCCTCCTGCAGCATTGGAGATGAATAGGTTCTTTATCCCCATTAGTTTAAATACCCTGATAGGCAATGTTATCTCTCTTGGTGTATATCCTTCGTAGAGGTGAAATCTTCCACTCATTACAACTACATCATGGTCACCTAGTCTGCCAAAGATAAGGCTCCCAGTGTGACTCTCTACAGACGAGAGAGGGAAGCCAGGGGTTTCATTGTATGGAATGATCTTCTCTACATGTATATCTTTCTCTATATCACCCAGGCCTGTACCCAGGATAATTGCAGTATCTGCTCCTGATATACCAGAGAGTTTGGCGGCTGCAGATCTTTCTTGAGCCATATTACTCATCGATCTTGATGGCCTCGTCTATAAGCATTATAGGTATGTCATCTTCTATAGGATATTTGAGTTTGCACTTGGGGCAGATTAGTCCTGTATCATTCTCCTCAAGGATGAGTTCTCCTTTGCATTTAGGACAGACCAGAATATCTAGTAGTTCTTTATCTATAGGCATAACTTTTCCTCCTCGATAATTAAAATACATCTATGCCGGTTGATCCCTTTTCTGTCAAGACGGGAATCCATTATTTTACAAGATGGCGGGATATACACTACCTATCTCTACCAAATTGGATTGTCTATCCCGCGACTGAAAGACCTCTGCCACAGGCTACTTTTGAGCGGGTTTCAATTCCGGAGGGTGTTGGAGGTGCGGTTGGCTATTATCAGCAGGTGCGTCATGTTCTATCCGGTTTCTCCCGTTTGCCTTAGCCCTGTAAAGGGCATGATCTGCTCTGGTAAGAAGGTCATCGATAGATTCAAAGGGTTTGTATACGGTTACTCCTATGGATATGGTTATCTGGAACGACTCTGGAAGGTCTTGAAAAGACAAGGTTTCTGACAATTTTCTTATCCGTTGGGCACACAGCACAGCATCAGCAAGGCAGGAATAAGCGAGGATCAAGATGAACTCATCGCCGCCGTAACGAGCAAGGTAATCTTCCTCGCGTATGTCTTCCTGTATTGCCCGAGCCAGGGTTCTAAGCACCATGTCTCCTGTCAAATGCCCATACGTATCATTGACGCGCTTGAAGTCATCTATATCGAGAATGCAGAAGGAAAAGGTGGAATTGCCACGGTCTGCAAGGGCTTTCTCACGCTTTAAGATTGTGAACATGTGGCGTCGATTATAAACTTCGGTCAATTCATCATGGATTGCAATCTGCTCGATAGTCTCCATAGCAGTGCTCAGTTCACTATTGGTCTTGACAACCCTTTTTCTCAATCCATAGATGTAACTTCCTATCAGAGAAAACCATGCGAGCACCGCTGTAAGGACAATCCAGCGCAATATTTCTATTTGAAGATTAATCTCATGGTGATGCGTGAGTAGTGAAAAGATTACAAATCCATAGCCGGCCATAGCAATAAAGGTAAGGATAAAAAACTGACGGGTGTGAAGCCTGAACACCCCGAATACAAAGGCAACAAGGTAGGATAACAAGACTATTCCCCTGACCTCGTTGGCAGTATAGTAGGCGGTGACCATGATCCAGAAGGTAGCGGCTATCATCTGCGGCATAGTGAGGCTGGCATCCTTAAAGCGTTTATTTACTCCAGTACGGAATATGATATAAAAAGCAATATTCATGAGGAGTATGAGAGAGAAAAGTATGGAAATGTGAACCATGGTTATGCGAGTTAGACCTTGATAACAGCAGTAGGCAAACAGTACCATCCACATAGCATAGGAAGCCGCTGCCATTAGGAAGCGACGTATTCTTAATGCCTGATTCGGATCATCTTTTGGCAATATTTTCCACATAAATTTTTTTCCAATGTTGGATAGATCGTTATTAATATCTAAAAACTTAAGATATTTATCGTTTAATATCAGATAAAGTTAAAATTATATGAAAAAGTCAGGGATCAGAGGCCTATTTTCATATAAACGCGTATTAGCGCTTCGCGCTCACAACGAAAGATGAAAAACATTCTCACGCAAAGCCGCAAAGATCGCAAAGGAAAATAAAGAAGAATGATAAAAAAAGAAAGTGTCTTTGCGTACTTGGCGTTCTTTGCGTGAGGGGAGATTTTTTGATCTTCTTTGCAGGACCTGCGATTCCTGCATATCAACAGGTACTCTTTCATATAAACCCTCATGGCCTACTGGACACAACTAACGATGAAAATATTTACGTGCTGAAGAAATATCCATCCCTGAAAACCGATCCCTGATCCATGACCCCTGTTTTCATATAAACGTACTATGCAGACAGGCCTTGATTTTAGGATGCTCCTGGTATTATTTATAAGGAATGCTTATAGGTGAGATGCGATTAGACAATGGTGTTATATTGAAGATTGAGGATAAAACCGTACCTCTTTCCGGTGATCTATATATGATACGAATCATATTTACTCTTTTGTTGCCCTTGGATGGGAATGAGACTGAGCTCAGGTCATATTGCGGGGCTTGTATTACAAGAGAGAGGACATTTGAGAAATCAGCAGTACACGCGCATGAATTGGACAAGACCAAAGATGCAATCAAAGCTTCCTTTTTATCCACAAACCTGCCTTATATGAATACAGATAAGTTTGTGACTCGACTAAAGGAGAGGACATTAAGGGAGATGAAAGAAAGGAAAGAAAAGGAGATTCGCCTTAAGCGGATAAGGCAAGAGATGGTAAATGAGTAGCATTACGCCCATGATGCAACAATATCTGGATATAAAACGGAATTATGAAGGCACCATCCTGTTTTACCGTATGGGGGATTTTTATGAGATGTTTTATGATGATGCCACTCTGGCCGCTAAGATGTTGGGGATTACCCTTACCACCAGGGATAAAGGCAAAAAAGACCCGGTACCCATGTGTGGTGTTCCGGTAAAAAGTGCATCAACGTACATATCAAAATTTATACATGCAGGGAAAAAGGTTGCAATTTGTGAGCAGGGGAGAGGTTCTGAGCATACAAAAGGGCTTGTTCCCAGGCAGGTTGTTCAGGTGATAACTCCAGGGTTATTACTTGATGATGATCATCTGACTGACGAGAGCGCCAACTATCTCATGGCGATATGCAGGGGAAAGAGAGAATTTGGCGTTGCTTTTCTTGATATTTCAACAGGAGACTTCAGGGTAACTGAGGTTCCATCCCATCAAGATCTTATAAATGAGATCAATCGTATCTCTCCGAGCGAGATTTTAGTGATGGATAAAGAGATAGTCCCTGATGGGTTTTATGTTACACAGATAGATGAGGGCCTGGATTATGAAAAGGCCGGCGCTATATTGGCCTCGCACTTCAAGACAGTTGGGATAGAAGGTATTGGCCTTAAGGGGTATACGCATGCTGGGATAGCAGCCGGTATGATCCTGGAGTATGTGGACAATACCCAGAAAGGCATCTTAAAGAATATCATAAGGCTTAAGTATTATAATCCAGGCAAATATATGATCCTTGATACAAATACAAAGCGTAATCTGGAGATCTTTGAGCCGCTTGTACAAGGAGCGACGAATAGTCTTTTTAAGGTAATAAATAATACTATTACTGCAATGGGTGCGAGAAGGCTGCGTGATTGGCTTGCTTTCCCTCTTATGGATCCGGATGCGATAAATAAAAGATTAGATGCCACAGAAGAGATAGCAGCACATATGGATATAGTGGGTGGCATAAGGAATGCCTTGAACGGGGTCTTTGATATGGAAAGGATTATTGGTAGAATTTCAGCAGATAGGGCTTCGCCTAGAGACGTGCTGGCGCTTTCTGAAGGTCTTGATGTAGTGCCCCTGATAAGAGAGATGATCACAAATATGAAATCTCATATATTGAGGGATTTATGGGCGAATTTAGATCCAATGGATGAAGTATCCACACGGATAAAGTCTACAATCGTACCTGATCCTCCTCATAGAGTGGCGGATGGTGATGTGATTGCAGATGGTGTGGATGGCCAGCTTGATGAGCTTAGGGCCATAAAGAGGGATTCCAGAAAATGGATAGCCTCTTTGGAGACGCAGGAGAGAGCCGGCACTGGGATCAACTCATTGAGAATAAGTTATAATAAAGTTTTTGGCTATTATATAGAGGTAACAAAGGCGAATCTTTTTCGTGTTCCGGATACATATATTCGCAAACAGACCTTATCAAATGCAGAGAGGTTTATAACCCCTGAGTTAAAGGATTATGAAGCGAGGCTGCTCGGGGCTCAGGATGCGATAAAAAACATAGAGGCAAAGATCTTTAGTGAATTGACAGATTATATTACATCCCACATCTCTGAACTCCAACAGAGGATAAACTGCCTGGCCATAATAGATGCGATGCAATCTTTGGCATGGATCTCCATTCACAACAACTATATAAGACCGGAGGTTTATATCGGGAGGGGGATGGAGATACGGGCCGGAAGACATCCTGTTGTAGAAAGGGTGCTAAAGGATGGTGAATTTATACCAAACGATGGGGTGTTTGATGGCAAGCGAGATACAGTTCATCTTGTTACTGGGCCTAACATGGCCGGGAAATCCACGTTTATGAGGCAGATCGCCCTTATAACCATAATGGCCCAAATGGGGTCTTTTGTCCCTGCCAAGAAGGCCGGAATTGGTCTTGCTGATAGGATATTTACAAGAATAGGCGCACTGGATAATCTTGTAGCGGGTCAAAGCACATTTTTGGTGGAGATGAGTGAGACAGCAAATATACTCAATAATGCAACAAGCTCGAGTCTCGTGATTTTAGACGAAATAGGCAGAGGGACATCCACATATGATGGTATGTCTATCGCCTGGGCTGTTGCGGAATATTTAGATGAATGTATGATAAGGACATTTTTTGCGACTCATTATCATGAGCTTGCCGATCTGGCCCGCAGACATAGGGGGATTAAAAACTTTCACATAGCGGTAGAAGATGATGGCTCAAAGATTATATTCCTAAGGCAACTAAGGCGTGGGGCTATTGGTAAGAGCTATGGTATACATGTTGCGAAACTGGCTGGGGTTCCAAGTGATGTAATAGATAGTGCTGAAGCCGTTTTGGCCTCTCTTGGGAGGAAGAGGAGACCCGTCCCCAAGAAAGAATATAAGGATAATCCTATTCAGTTGGGTCTTTTTAGTCCGCGAGGCTTGCCTATTATAGAAAAGATAACAAATCTTGACTTAGACCACATGAAACCTATTGATGCCCTCAACCTTTTATCTTCCCTTAAGGAGATACTAGATAAAAAAGATTAAAGAATCACGCTATATTTTCCGAACACCTCTTTAGAGGGCTTTATGAATCAAGGTGAGAATATAAAAGCATTTGCTAGTAGAGCTGGTGTTCCATATATAGATATAGATAAGGAAGAGCCGGACGGGAGGTGTTTGAATCTTTTAAAAGAGATCTTTGCCCGCAACTACCTGAGCATACCTGTAAGGTTTTTAAATGGTGGGGTTTTGGTTGCTATGAGTAATCCATTAGATATGGATATGAGAAATGCTTTAAACTTTCATATGGGTAAGGAGGTGTTTCCGGCAGTGGCTGAAGAGAAGGCTATCTTAAAGGCTATTAATAGATATTATTCGCCCGATTCTGACTATAAGGCCTTAGAGGAAGTAAGGAGTGGTCATACCATCTCCGTGATCTCCAATAAAGGTGGGGTAGGGAAGACCCATATTTCTATAAATCTGGCCAAGATTATTAGAAATAGCGG
The DNA here is from genome assembly GCA_034716155.1 of Thermodesulfobacteriota bacterium. Taxonomy (GTDB): domain Bacteria; phylum Desulfobacterota; class Desulfomonilia; order UBA1062; family UBA1062; genus JAGGYK01. The sequence goes on along the minus strand of JAYEFR010000155.1, from coordinate 19,621 downwards.
AAAAAAAGTACTCCTTGTTGATACAGATTTGGGCAATGCTGATATTTCTAATAAGATGGCTGTCTTTCCTGAATATACCCTCCACGATTTTTTTCTTGGGGAGAGGTCTTTAAAGGATGTAATAATAAAGACCCCTCTGGGTTTTGACCTTATAGGTGGGGCTTCCGGTGAATTTAGACTGGCAAACCTGAACTATGTTCAGCGTTCTAAGTTTATAAGGCAGTTCGATAAGGTCAGCAAAGATTATGATTTTACCATATTTGATTTGAGCGCAGGGATTTCTATGGTTGTTATGGATTTTGCACTTGCAACTGATGAGATTGTAATCGTTACTACTCCTCAGGACATTATAGCAGGGTATGCCTGTATAAAGGCATCTTTTTATCGTTTCAAGACAATAGAAGAAAAACTTATTAATAAGGTAGAGGGATATGAACCCAGAAAGGCTTACGTGCCCTGGGTCGTAATGAATCAGGTCTCTAACCTAAAACAAGCTGTATTTCTCTACAACAGGATATGTCAGATAGCAGATGAGAAAGTAAATAATATGGAAACTATATTTAATGTAAAGCCCGCATATTTAGGTGGGGTGATCTATGATAAAGAGACCCTTCGAAAGGCGGAGACTAAAAGGCAGCCTTTGAGTTGTCTCTATCCAAATAGTAAGCTTTCTCAGTGTTTGATGTATCTGGGTAAGAATATTATGAAATCTCCAGAGGAAAGGGATATTCACCAAAGATTAAAAGGTGGATTCCGCCGTTTTTCCCTGGTTTTTGGGCTTAAGTGAGAGTGAGTTTCAGGGCTTAAGGGTTTTCAGAATCAGCCGATAAAAATTCTAGAGCGTCTAGATTGGAAGAGGGAGTTGATATGACAATATCCGAGTATAGAGCCCACAGTATAGAGAAATGGGAGGATGTCAGACCTGTAGTGATATATTTTGCAGGTGAGAGGTTTGTTGTAGAATACGATGCCCACCATGATCCTTGTCTGACGCCAGTGGTTGCTATGGTACATTCATATCTTGACAATTTAGCCCTTACAAACGGCGATAATTGAACCCCGGATGTTTATAACCTATTTAATTTACAAGATACCAATAGCTTTCCGTTTTAGCTTCCATATGGAACAATGGAATACTGGAATATTGGAGTAATGGGTTAATTGGTTTACATTCTATGCTCTTGATTAATCTGTTTGGAATAGTTACTATTAGTTACATATGAATATTCATAATACAGATAGCAAGGGCAAAAGAAGGGTGTTGGTGATAGATGATGATGAGGGCCAATGCTGCCTGATAGAAGATATACTTTCCAGAGATGGTATTGATGTGGCTACAGCCCTAGGGGGAGAGAAGGGTATTCGTGCGTTAACAAATGAGGTTTTTCCTGTAGTGATAACAGACTTAAGGATGCCTGGTATAGATGGCTTTGGGGTTATTGATTTCATTAATAAGCGGCAGATAGATGCCCTGGCTGTGGTTATAACGGGTTATGCCAGTATTGATAGTGTCATAGAGGCCCTTAGGAAAGGGGCATATGACTATATAATGAAACCATTTAGCGGAGAGTTGCTAAGGCTTACCATAAAGAGGGCATTTGATTTTATTGATCTGAGTAAAGAGAAAGAGAGATGGAGGCATTTGGATATACTTACCAAATTAGCCACCACTGCTGCCCATGAGATCTTTCAGCCCCTTACCTTAGTGATGGGCGGGGCTGGTGAGATATGTAAAACTGCCAAGGATGAAGAGATCAAGGCCACGGCATCCAGGGTATTGGAGGAGTCCGGAAAGATCAGGGATATAATAAAAAAGATGGATAATCTCCATGACTATGTGACCAAAACCTTCCCGGGTGGCCATACTATAATAGATATTGAAAAAGGGTTATCAGGCAAAGAATAACCGTACATGATCTTTTTAGCGAAAGAGCTCTCTTGCGATGATTATGCGGCGTATCTCGGATGTGCCGGCCCCAATCTCATACAACTTGGCGTCTCGCCACAGTTTCTGGATCGGATATTCCAGGCAATAGCCGTAACCTCCATGTATTTGAACCCCATCACATGCTACCTTTGTCGCAGATTCAGCAGTAAACAGGATAGCAGCAGCAGCCAGTTTATCCAACTCAGTCCCTTTTCCTCCTTGTTTGCCTTGAGGTCCGTCAGCAAATTGAGCAGCCCTATAAACTAAACCACGAGATGCCTCTACCAGGCAGTACATATCCGCAATCTTTTGCTGTATCATCTCAAAGTCTTTGATAGGCCTTCCAAACTGCTCTCTCTCCTTTGCATACTGTATTGAGTATTCGAGTGCCTGTTCGGCCATCCCCAGGGATCCACCGGAAAGGACGATTCGTTCGTAGGCAAGGCCTGATGTCACCACATTAACGCCTTTGTTTTCCTCGTAGAGCATATTTTCTGCAGGTACCTCTACGTCCTCAAAGATGAGTTCAGAGGTTGGGGAACCCCGCATGCCGCACTTCTTAAGTTTTTTTGACACGCTCACCCCAGGTGAATTTGCCTCTACGATGAATGCGCTTATGCCGTGTGCTCCTCTTTCAGGGTCGGTTTTTGCATACACGAGTAATATGTCTGCAATGCTTCCGTTTGTAATAAACATCTTGGTGCCATTAAGGATATACTTGTCGCCTTCTTTTCCGGCATGAGTCCTCATGCCGGAAAGCGCATCAGAGCCTGCACCTGGTTCAGTTAGACATAGCGCCCCTATATGTTCACCTGTACACATAGATGGCAGGTACGTGCTCTTTTGAGTTTCATTGCCGTTTTTGTGTATATTGTTCGCGCAAAGGTTTGAGTGCGCACCATAACTCATACCAGGACCAGGACATATCCTGCTTATCTGTTCGACGGCCAAGGTCTGCATCATTATGCCTTGACCTGACCCGCCATATTTCTCGTCTATTGTGATGCCGAGTATGCCCAGTTGCCCAAGCTTTTTGAAGAAATCATCGGGGAGCTTGTCCTGCTCATCTATCTCTTCCTGTATGGGAGCAAGCTCATTGAGTGCCCATTTGTATACGGTTTCAGCGAGCATCCGTTCTTCATTGGTTAGTCCTGTCATTTCTGATCTCCTGTATGGTGTAAATTTGTGTTATTGAAAAAGGCCTAAATTGATATAAAGGCCTAAATAACTTTAGAGCATAATAGTTTTAAGTGGGTAAGAATATCCTTACCCACTTAAAATCATTAGACAGGTTCAAACCACATTAAAAGTAGTGGATGTGGTGCTGGTTTATTACTGTAAGACACCTTTACACGCATACCATCGTAGATATCTTTTTCTTTTCCATAATTTTTTAGCATATGAGTAAATAGTGTTTTTGGTGCTCCATCCATTCTTACCATAGCCAGGACATATGGTATCTCTACCCTGTCTGTCATAAAGATAGGTATGAATTGTGAGACAGAGTGGCTTACAAGTGTACCTGTGCCTGGTAGTTCTACCCATTTGCAGATAGTCAGATCATTCGGACATACAGGACGAGGGATAGGCCATACCTGTCCACACTTTGGGCACTTGGTTGCAAAGAATTTCTTGTTTTCTAATTCTAGAAAAAACTTTGAATATTTCCCAAGACTGTGACGGTATGTTATATGTTGATCGATCTGTATTCTTTCTATAGTCCTGAAATCCTTCCATGGATCATCGGCTTTGCCTCTTTCTGGCATCCAGTGAAGCTCTGGTCCCATAGGATCTAATGCCTCAAAGACCTGCAATTTAGTTGTTACCAATCCTCTTTTTTTTGGTGGTAGATCATTTATAACTGGTAATTTTGGAAAAGTCTTTTTTTGTCTCTTATCTTCAGTCATTTTCATCCCTCCTAGATTATTTAGTCAACCCTGCGGAAGATATTTACTCCAACAAATGTCCCTGTCCCACCGTGGCTATCTGTAAGGCCGAGCCCAGTCTTTATTAAGGTCTGCCTGGCTGGGTGAACTTCCTGTCGTAGTTGATTCAAAATCTCTACCCCCTGATTGATTCCAGTCGCACCTACAGGATGTCCCATACCCATAAGGCCTCCTGATGTGTTGCAGGGGAGTTCACCGCCAAGATCGAAGTAACCATCGTTTGTTAAAGGGCCACCCTGACCTAAGCCACAGAAACCTAGATCCTCATAACTTACCAGTTCTGTGCCTGAATAAGCATCATGGATCTCAGCACAATCAAGCTCTTTTGCAGGATCTTTTATACCTGCCATCTTGTATGCCATCTGTGAAGCAACCCTTTTTGCCCTGTAGTGAGCAATACCAGGATAAGGCCATGGTCTGTCTGCTAATCGCATGGCATCAGTACCGCAACCAGTACCTACAAACTCTATGGTTGGGTTTTGTCTCCATGTGCTGCAATATTTCTCAGCCCATTCTGCGGTTGCAAATATCAAGCATGATGCACCATCTGAAAGCAAAGAGCAGTCCAGCTTTTTGTAAGGAGAGGTAATCAGAGGAGAGTTCATTACATCGTCTACAGTGATGTCCATTGGCTGATGGGCATATTCATTGTACATTGCGTTTCTATGGTTTTTTACTGATATTTTAGCAAACTGTTCTTCTTTAGTGCCATACATGTCCATGTGTGCGCGCATCATTAATGCATAATATGCTATATAAAAGCCTGCTATCTGGAATTCCCAATCAAAGTCCGATGCATAGGCAATGAACTCTTGAGCAGTATCTGAAGGGACATGCCTTCCCATATTCTCACTACCGTATATTATCATGGAATCACAAAGGCCTGCCTTGATATAGGCATATGCATTTCTTATGGCTAGGCCTCCAGTTGCGCCTCCACCTTCAACACGCACATTGGGCTTGGGACACATCCCGATATGATCCTGGAATATAGCCCCTCCCTTTAATTGCTTATCAAAGTGATCACTAAAGTAACTGGTAGTAGCATGTTCTATGTCCTTTATCTCCACACCTGCATCTTTAATCGCCTCCATAACAGCTTCTACTATCCAGTCTCGCATAGCGCCATCAGGTCTCTCCGCAGCCATCTTGGAGATTCCCCCACCTAAAACATAAACCTTTCTCTCGCTCACGGTTAACACCTCCATTTTTTATTTAATGAAAATTTACATCCCTCATTTTGCGAACTATTTATAAACAAAATATCTCTTTATCTTTTTATAATAACAAGCATTGATGTAAGTGTCAATAATTAATTGACAACAAATATTAATCAATGATATATTTTTATTAATACAGAAGATTAACTAATAAAGGATTGAATATCAGAATGAATTTGGGCTCGGCACTCAGGAAAAGGAGGAAGGAGCAAGGGCTTACCTTAAAGGTGGTTGCTGAAAAAGCAGGCATTTCTGAGGGATTTTTGTCTCAGGTGGAAAATGATGTCAATTCACCCTCTGTGGAGACGCTTGTAAACATCTGCAGTGCTATTGGAATAGAGGCCGGTGATGTCATCAAGCAGGCCCAAAATCAGGAAATGCTGGTGGTAATTAGAAAATCTGACTGGGGGGATGTGGAACTTCCTTCTTCCGGGTTTGTTACACGGCGTTTTTTCTCACCGGAAAACAGGGGGGTTATTGATAGCTCAGTGCTCGCGATTGAACCTGGGAAAAGTATCCCTGCCAGGAAAAATATAAAAAACAGCCAGGAGGTGCTTTGTGTGTTGAAGGGATCGGTTGAGCTTGTTCATGGTGGGAAAACACTAAAACTGTCTAAGGGCGATTCAGTTCACTATTGGTCTATTCAACAAAGGGAGATAATTGCCAATAAGGGAAGGGGCTTAGCTGTAGTGCTGTGGGTGGGAACCCTGTAGTGAAGCTCCCCGCCCTGTGGGCAGTAAGCTTTACTAAAAGAAGTATATCATAGGTTCAATTGAATTTATTGACCAGCCTGCTATCACCTTCAGGCAATAGCAGGCTGGTTTTCAGATGAATTTAAACAAAGATTTATAATGTCTTCCATATCTGCAGTGGCCATGGCAATGGCAGTATCTGCCACGCCATAATATATTTTTATCTTGTTATCTTTTTCCAGTATAGCCCCACATGGGAATACAACATTCGGGACATCGCCTATCCTTTCATATGGCTCTTCAGGGCCAAGTATGAAATGCTTTGAGTATCCCTTGATTATGTATGGTTTTTCAAGATCCAAGAGCATAGCTCCTACCCGGTATATTCTGCCGCTTCCTGTCTGCCTTACTCCATGGTAGAAGAGCAACCACCCCCTCCTGGTCCTTATAGGTGGGGTAGATGCCCCTATTTTGCCTGAACTCCATCCACCACCAGAGGTATGGTGCATAAGCACTCTGGATTTTCCCCAGTAGGTCAGGTCAGGTGAGAATGATATCCATATATCACCTCTCTGCCCTCCGAGCCCTCCGGGTCTTGTTACCATTACATACTCCCCATTGATTTTTTCCGGGAATAGGACCCCATCTTTATTATCTACCTCTGTTGCAAGGCATATCCTTTCAAATTTTTTAAAGTTTGTGGTTTTACCAATCCCTATCCTTACTCCATAGGGGCCGAATGCAGTATAAGTGATATAATAGGTTCCATCAATGAGGGTTATTCTTGGATCTTCCACCCCGAGTCTTTCGTAGGGCTCATAGATAGGATTCCGTGATGGCTCGATCCATGGTTTCTTATCTATATCGAAATTTATGCCGTCCAGCGATCCGGCAAGGGTTAAATGGCTTTTCCCCTCAAGATCTTCTATCCTTAGGAGCATTATATACTCATTTTTGTATTTGCATACAGCAGCATTGAAGACAGAACTGCAGGGATAAGGAATATCTGTCCTCTTGATAATGGGGTTTTTATAATATCTTTCGAAAGGTGAACGATTCATTATGAATTTCCTCTACCTGCCTTTCTTCACGTCCAAAATATTCATTTTAATCCATCCATATATTATTTATCTCTAATACAGATGGTTCGGCAAGTGCTTTATATATCTTTATATGTCTTTCACTTATTTTTGACCAGGAGATATGGTCTTGTACATACCTCAAGGCATTGGCGGAAAGCTGTTTTCTTAAAGCAATATTCTCTAAGATCTTGGCAATATTGTCTATGTAATCTTGATCAGTATTGCTTACAAGGCCTGCATGTGTCTTTTCGATAAGAGAGTTCATTGCACTTGTGTCACTGGTAATAATGGGTTTTCCAAAGGCCAGGCAGTGTGCAACAATACCGCTTTGAGAGCTTATGGAGTAGGGAAGGATTACCACATCGGATGCTGAGATTATTGTATCAAAGGAATCCTGGGATATTTGTCCGCGTATCACCTTTATAGTGTCCCTTGCAGGGGATGTGTTTATCTCTTTAAAGAGCATATTTCTATAATCTCTACACTCGATGCCTCTTACCTTGCCGGCCATTACGAGTAGTATATCATTTTTATTGTGCTTCTCTACTATTTTTGGCCATAGCCTTACAATCCTTTCGAATCTCTTACTGGGTCTAAAATAGCCTATCATGAGTATAACCTTTGTAGTATCAGGAATTTCCAGTTTGGCCTTTGCATTCTCTACCATCTGTATCTCTCTCGCTCCATGTGGGATCACATGGACCTTGTCTAATAATTCTTTCCTCTTTATATAGTGCCTTAAGGCCTCAAGCTGATATGCTTCATGGATGATTATTGCATTTGAGTTCTCTATGATGGATGTAAGGATTAAGCGGTGTTGTTCTTGTACTTCATTATAAACTGTGTGAAGTGTGGTCACAACAGGTATATCTCTGAGCCGAAACTGTAGTATTAATGGGATTACAGATACCCCAAAATGTTTTCCATACAGACCAAATTCGTGTTGAATATGAACTATATCCGGGGTTAACCGTGCCATCATAGAGAATGCCTTTTCAGCCAGGTCTCCGTCTTCATAGTCAAAGGCTGTAAAGACATTTTTCCCATTGCCGCCATAGTGAGAGACAATATACGCATCTATGCCTTGAGCCCGCAGGGCGTCTGTGAGGTATTGGGTATAGGTTGCAATGCCGCATTCTATTGGAGGGTATGTAGAAATAAAACCTATTCTCATCTGAAGATCTCCTTAGATTATATTTTGCATTTGATCAATTTTGTTGTATTTATAGGTCTTATAATACCTTTTGACAAGCCCGTTGTTTATATTTATGTTACTGTCCAAAAGGTTTATATGAAAAATACTTGTCAGTTGTCCATGGTCAGTTGTCAGTGGAGAGGATCATCCTGTCTGGAGGTTTTACAACCTACAACGGACTACGAACTACTGACAGGTATACGTACAGAACTAAAAAGACCACTCGGGGCTAAATATATATTCATCCTTGGTTGTGTCCGAAAAGGGCATGAGGGTTTATAAGAGGTAGTGAGATGAGGTTTAAGATAATTTTTGTTTTTTGTACAGTATTGTTTGTGGGAGGAGCTATGGTATTATTTGCTGCAGATGGATCTGTACTTGATAAGCCTAAAATGAAAAGCCTCAATGTCGGATTTAATGGGGAGACTATCAAGTCATTTTATACAGTAATAGATGCAAGGTCTCCCAGGCAGAGGGCTGCAGATAAGAAAAGGGGTCACCTCGCAGGCGATGTAGTTGTATTCTTTCAAGGCCATGGGCAAAGGCCAACAGATGCCTATAAATTTACCTCAAAATTGGCTTTAAAAAGCAAGTCAGGTATAGTGATTATTCCTGTTAGCGATACCCCATATGGCAAGGATAAAAATTGGCGTGGTGATAGGGGTAAGGATGTCATACTCATGGAGGTGGTGAGATATCTCCTTTATGAAAAGGGTATATATGTAGATGGGTATCGGCCTGTTTCAGATATGCCCGCATATGTAAATGATAAGGATATGCTTAAAAATATGTCTCATGAAGGGATACATACAAGGCTTTCGGCTGTTGGGTGGTCTCATGGCGGGATATTGGCAAGGCGTTTTGCCCATACATATCCTGAGGCAACTATTGGGCTTGCTCATGTATGCCCTGCCGGTTATGCACAGAGGGGAGTGCTAAGGCTTGTCCTTGGATTTGGATGGGAGAGTATTCATACATCTACCTTGAGCCTTAAGGGCTATGCAGGAGATGTCTTTAAGGCAGGCTGGGGCATAACCAGAGGTGTTACAGGGGATTTCATAAGGGCTGTCCCGTCTGCTGCCATCCATCTCCAACCATCAAAGCTTTGCAGGCCCTTTAGGGATATAAAGGACTGTACCCTGTATTGTGATGACACCAATCTTCCTGTTCCTGATATAGATAATCTTGTGGTGATCTTCGGGGACAGAGATTCGTGTATGGATGTAAGGAAGCAGGCTGGCATATCAGATCCACATGAACCGTCTGAGGCGGAAGTGGAAAGATTCTGGTCCAGGTTTTATCCGAGTGCAGTCTCCAATAGGGCTAGGCTTACATTTAAGGTATTACCTGGTATGCACCTGGCACCTGTTATCTATAGCGATATATATTCGAGTGCTGTATTGGAAGGGCTGAATCAGCCGGCAGTTAGCAGGGATCAGTGAACAGAGGACGATATCTCTAAAGGAATAGCCTGACAACCGGTCCCTGTAAACTGATACGATTTTGGGCTGGTTGTTACAGGATAAGAAAAAAATTTAAATAAGCAAGATGAATGGTGGTCTGTAATGAAAGATTATATACGCTGGCCTTTGATTGTCTTGGTCTTGATAGTATTGGCTTTGCTACTGCACTTGGCAAAGGGACTTGATGTCCATGAAGTAATAGAGGTCTATGATGGTGATACAATAAAAATCGATGATGGAACTGTTATTCGCCTCATAGGGGCAGATGCCCCGGAGGTGGACTCCCCTTATGGTAAAGCAGAGCCTTTTGGGTATGAAAGCAAGCGGTACTTGAAGAGATTGGTATACGGGAAAAAGGTAAAGGTCTCAGTTGGGCCACAACCATTTGATAAATATAATAGAACGTTAGCCTATGTATATCTTCCTGATGGCACGCTTATAAATGGTCGTATTATAAAGGATGGCTGGGCAAGGGCATATACTCGATTTGACTATAAATACAAAGACCTTTTTGTCACCTACGAGAGCCAGGCCAGGGCTAGAGGTCTGGGGATATGGCAGGATAGGGATTAGGCGCCAGCATCGACAATCTTTTTGCCGATGTGTCGGTATAGTGGAGCTTTTTACGAGTCCGTCACAGCTTGGCGGATTAGTATTTAGGATTTTCCACACACCTGCCAAAATGAATCCTTGACCTTGTGCGTGGGTATGTGGGATACTTTATAGTTTCGATGGATAATGCCGACAAACCTATTATAGTACAGAGTGATGGGAGCATACTCTTGGAGGTCCAAACTCCTGCCTATGAGCAGGCAAGGGATGCTATATTGCCGTTTGCTGAGCTCATAAAATCCCCTGAGTATGTCCATACGTACAGGATTACCCCACTTAGTATTTGGAATGCCGCATCCACAGGCATGAAATGTGATGAAATAATTGAGCACCTTGAGAGATATTCCAGGTATGATTTGCCCCCAGGAGTGGTATACAGGATAAAGGATGCATTTGGCCGCTTTGGTGCGATAAGGCTTACCAAGGGAGATAATAATACCCTTGTGGTAGAGGTAAATTCCCCTCATTTGTTTGATGAGATTACATCAAATTCGAGGATAAAGGCCTTTATCCTTAAGAGTGATCCCCGCAAGAGGTTTGTTATTCCAGCAGATGTAAGGGGCAGATTTAAGCATACCCTTATAAAGATAGGTTATCCTGTAGATGACCTGGTAGGTTATGAGCCAGGGGAGGCACTGTCTTTTTATTTGAGGGATGTAGCTATCTCAGGCAAGATTTTTGGACTCAGACAATATCAGACAGAGGCAGTAGAACAATTCTGGGCAGGTGGTGGGCCGCGTGGTGGGCAGGGAATTATTGTGCTGCCATGCGGTGCAGGAAAGACCATAGTGGGTATGGGTGTAATGGCTAAAGCCCAGACATATACACTAATCTTATGCACCAATGTTGCTGCAGTGCATCAATGGATATCAGAACTTATAGATAAGACATTCCTTACAAGGGAGGATATCGGGGAATATACAGGTATTAAAAAGGAGATAAGACCAGTCACCATTACTACATACCAGATCCTTACATATCGAAAATCAAAAAATGCACCCTTTGAACACATGAACCTTATGCGGGCAAAGGATTGGGGTCTTATTATGTATGATGAGGTTCATGTACTGCCTGCACCTGTGTTCAGGGCTACTACGGAGATACAGGCAAAGCGCAGGATGGGCCTTACTGCAACCTTGATAAGAGAAGATGGCCTGGAGGGAGATACCTTTTCCTTGATAGGGCCCAAGTGTTATGATGTCCCATGGAAGGAACTTGAGCAGAAAGGATTCATTGCAGAGGCTATTTGCTATGAGATCAGACTACCTTTCCCACAGGGCAAAAAGATAGAGTACGATAATGCAACCGATAGGGTCCGGTTCAGAGTAGCCGCAGAGAATCCGTACAAGGATATAGTGGTAAAGAAGATCATAGAAGACCACCATGGCGAGCCTATATTAGTAATAGGGCAATATATAAACCAGTTAAAACGAATAGCATCCCTATTAAAAGCCCCTTTGATTACAGGCTCTACAACGAATTATAAGAGAGATAAGCTTTATCAGTCCTTTAGGCAGGGAGATATTCCTGTGCTGGTTGTCTCCAAGGTAGCAAACTTTGCAATCGATTTGCCTGATGCATCGGTTGCAATCCAGGTATCCGGCACGTTTGGATCCAGGCAGGAAGAGGCACAGCGCCTGGGGAGAATACTCAGGCCAAAGAAAAGGATTTCTAAATTCTACAGTGTGGTGACAGCCCACTCCTCAGAGGAAATATTTGCACATAAACGCCAGATTTTTCTCGCAGAGCAGGGTTATAAGTATATGATAGAGGACTGGGCATATGAAAATCTCCACTAATGAACTTATCGCCAGTCTCCCGGCGTATATGGTGGATCTTATATCATCTCAAATCCTTGGAGAGAGTGTCAGCGCAAAAAGACTTGCAGAAAGCCTGTGTGATACCAATAGATTGAGACGCTTACTCGACAATCTTAAACCGGAAGACAAGGCAATATTGATAGATCTTTATGAATTGGGTGGTGAGGTGAACTGGTCTGTATTCGCAGGTATCTACCAGCATGAGGTAGATGTCTTGAAGACAGGTCTTACTAGGCTTGGGGAATCAGGGTTGGTGTTTCAGGGGGGATTTACCGGACGGGAAGTCATAATAATGCTTCCATCACTCTTTTCAATAATAAATGGCATAGTGGCTGCCAATAACCTGCCTGATGGGGATCTGGTATGGCAAAAAGGCCATAGGGCTGATATCCACAAGCATATACTCATGATGAACGTGATAAGATCCGGGAGATTGAGATGTAGGTCCGGTACAGAGCCATACAAGAAAGGATGGAGTCTGCTTGGAGGGTTACTTGGCCTGATAGCAGATGTGCCGCGTATTTATTGGGAATTGGTGGAACTTGGCTGTATAGAAGAAGAAAATAACATGCTGGTTATAAATTCAGGGTGTGCCATGGGCCTTGCATTGGATGGTGACCTGCGCTACCGTATCTGGCGTTTTATTGAGTCTTGCAAAGGGGTTACCGGATTAGAGACAGAAGTTTTCACCCTTATAGGAGACGGGGTGATCCTTAGAAAATGGTTATCCAGGGTCCTTTTCTTATATCTTAAACAACACTGTCCAAGGCTCTTAGATGCAGATGCAAAGGTTTCCGATTTGATTTCTTTATGGCTGGATTTAGGGATATTGGAAGAGGATACAAAAGGAGAGTGGATCAGGTTTGGAAAAGACACCTGTACTGCCCTGCGCACAGGCAAAGTAGAAATCCCCCTTGAAGAATATCAGGAAGAGATAATTATTCAACCCACCATGGAGATCCTGGTGCCCATGGATTTTGATCCTGTTGATCATCTTAATATTGGTGAGATTGCAGACATAGAAAAGGCTGATACGGTTAGTATTTACAGGATCACAAAGGCATCTGTATTACGTGGGCTTAAGAATGGATGGGCACTTGGGAAGATACGCAACTTTTTAGATCGTATCTCTAAGCATACAGTGGCTGATAATGTGGCAAAGACTATAAAAGGATGGGTGGAGGCTTTTAGGCATGCCTATATTATAAAGGGCACGTTCCTTGTGATAAAAGGGGGCAAAGGGAGAATCTCAGGCGAGCTTGAAGAGGTATTGCCTGATATATACAGAATTTCCGACAAACGCAAAGATGATATTATTACATCTCTTGATAAAAAAGGCATAATGGTCAACACTCCGGATGCTTCTTTTGATACAGAGGCAGGTATAGATTGGGGTAAAAGCTTGCCACTAAGGCTTTCAGTGCAACCCGGGGAAAAGTATGTATATCCAGATGGCATATATCCTTATGGTATGGTTATTTCTCTGCCCTATGGTGCTGAGAGGACGGAAATCTTTCAACAGGCTATAGATGCTGGGAGCCAACTTATAATATTTTATCCAAAGAAGGGCTATGGGGAGATACAGATGAAGAGGATAGCTCCTGTATACATATATAGACAGGCAGGAAACTTTTTTGTAGAGGCATTTTGCGAGGATACCGGCGAAGGGGAGGTCTTTGATATAAACAAGATAAAGGCTATGTTTAGATATAAACCCTCATGAGCGCAGGCGCTTACAAGCAACGGAGGAAATATATTTAGCCATGAGTTGTCTTTTAGTTCTGTGATTATACCTGTCAGTAGTCCGTTGCTTGTTGTCCGTTGTAAAATCTCCAGATAGGATGGGACATTTACGTAATATCCAATTTGTCATTGCGAGCTTTAGCGAAGACAAAATATGGGACCCACACGAAGTGTGGGGGGCTTAAGCGAAGCGAAGCAATCTCAAAGTGCCTGCAACCAAAGGGATTGCCACGTCGGCCTAAAAACCTCCTCGCAATGAATAGGCTCTTCAATTATGCAAAGGTCTCAAGAATTGATACATTCGTAAAAAGTCCACACGGTGTCATTCTGAGGAGCGGAGCGACGAAGAATCTCAATGATATCAGATTCTTCGCTATCCCCTTCGTTGTACTCAGGGCTTCGGCTCACCAGAATGACAAAAGAGTGTTTTTCAGACTTTTTACGAGTTTGTCAAGAATTGAATCTATTCTATCTTTCTCTTTAAGCTGAATGCCGACCCCTGACCCCCGACCCCTATTTTCATATAAAGTAGTCAGTGCCTTTTTATAGTGTCTTTTATAGCCTTCATTTCATCTTGAACTTCTTTTTTAAGTTTATTACTGCATGAAAGTGCTTTGTCCACATGGTAAAGGCTCGCCTTGTAATTTTCTGTGTAATAAAAATACCTGGCAAATGCCACATGGGCCAGGCATATATCCCCTGATTTTTGGTATAATATACCCAGCTTATAGGAAACCCTTGGATGGTGCTTTTTAAAGGGCAGCAGCACCCTTACAGCCTCTTTTGTTTGCCCGTTTTTTTCCATAATATCTGCCAGTGCAAAGTTTGCTTCAAGAGACAGACTGTATCTTTTCAGGTATGGTATTGCTTCTTCTGCCTTTCCCATTGAGTATAGGGCAAGCCCTTTCCATGCATAGGCCTGAGGAGTCTCTATCCCATCCAGCAATGTCAGACCCTCTTTTGGGTGATTAGACCGAACTTTTAATATACCCAGGGCAAGTCTCCTGTAGGGCTCTGGAAGTTCTTTTATCCGTACCTTTGCGTTTTTTTCGGATAAGAGCAGTCCTGAAGTAGAGGCATATAATGACCAGAATTTCTTTTCTGGTTTTGGGCTATCTGCGTCCTTTTGTACAGCTGCTATACGTTTTTGTGTATATGGGTGGGTGAGCAGGTATTCCGGCACATCTGATGCAGATGTACGTGTGCGCAATCTAATGAGAAATCTAGCCATTCCAGACGGATCAAACCCTGCAGTAGGTAGTGTGTTTCTACTGAATTCATCCGCTTGATTCTCGTGGGCCCTGGAATATTTTAGCCTAATGTTTTCACCTCCCCCCAAGGATGAAAAGATAAGGGCGCTGCCCACTTCGGGATTTTTTGAAGAAAGCAATGTTCCTGCCAGAAACCCGACTATTGTGGCAATATTGATTTTCTTTTGGGCATCCATGGCTTCAGGTATATGTCTTAACTGGCAATGCCCCATTTCATGGCCGATGACAGATGCAAGTTCATCAACATCTTTCACAAATAGCAGGGTTCCCAGGTTTATGAAGATATGGCCATCAGGTATGGCGAATGCATTCACGGATCGATCTCTTACAAGATGGATTTTATAGTTATAGAGAGGCTCTTTTATCTGATCAGCCAACTGGTCTGTTAATGTCTGAAGTGTCCATGTAATCTCTTTATTATAAATAATAAGGTTTCTTGAATCCAGCCATGAAATGAATTCTGTAGCGATATCGTGTTCCTCCTCATAGCTCATGGCTGTTGATTCATGAGGGCATAAGAGGAGAAAGATTCCCAATATAAGGGGCGCAAATCTTTTCATCATTAGCGCAGACTACCTGTGAAGCCTCCATTTTTCAAGCAATATATTACCTGGCGGGACATGACGGATAGGATTCCCAAGATCGATTTTGCTTGCTATTTTTAGGCGGCAAAGACATAAAATATATAAGTGTTTAGTGAAAGATCAATAATCGATTTAAATCTTTAGATTAGAAAGGAAGGAGACAAGATATGAGAACGAAAGAAGAATATGTTGAAGGTCTGAGAAAGATGAGGAGGAATTTGTATCATAATGGAGAAAAGATAGACAGGGATGACGAACGTCAGTTGCCCACCTTAAATGTTATGGGGCTAACCTTTGATGCTGCCTATGACCCTGAGACAGCTGATTTATGTACTGCAACCTCGCATCTCACTGGAGAGAAGATCAACAGGTTTTGCCATGTGCATCAAAGCACAGAAGATTTGCATAAAAAACAAGATATGACGCGTATATTATGCCGCAAGGTTGGATTCTGTATACAGCGATGCATGGGTATAGATGCCACAAATGCCTTAAATGCTGTATCTTTTGAGGCTGATAAGGTCAACAATGGCAACACGGAATATCATAAAAACTTTCTTAAATGGCTGGAAAACTTCCAGAAGAATGATCTCGTTGGCTGCTGCGCACAGACAGATGTCAAGGGAGAGAGGATGAAAAGGCCTGCAAAACAGACCGACCCTGATATGTACGTACATGTGGTGGAAAGGAGAAGCGACGGTATTGTTGTAAGGGGATGCAAAAACCATATCTCAGAGGCCTCTGTAGCCGATGAGATCCTGGTTGTGCCTACCAGAGCACTTGGGCCTGATGAAAAGGACTATGCAGTGGCCTTTGCTGTTCCTGCAGACTATGAAGGTGTAAAGCAGGTCGTCACCATCCATAATTTTCGTAAGAGGGAACACATACCAAGGGGTTTTGAAGGCGGGTATACTGATTCTTATGTCATCTTTGATGATACATTTGTCCCATGGGAAAGGGTGTTTTTGTGTGGGGAAAATGATCATGGAGGTATCCTTGCCCTGCTTTTTGCGCTTTTCCACCGTCACAGCTACTCAGGTTGCAAGCCTGCAATAGGTGATGTCTTTCTCGGTCTTGCTTCACTGGCTGCAAGGTACAATGGGATTCGAAAATCCCCTCATGTAAGGGAGATGTTTTCAGAGATAATCAAGGTTACTGAGCTGGGGTATGCAGCAGGGTTTACAGCCTCTGAATTGGGAAAGCCGGAGGTATACATCCCAGGCATTGGTAGTTGCCCGTATGGTCCCGGGGGCTATATCCCTGAATCCATCTATTCTAATGTGGGCAGGTGCTTGACAGGAGAAGCTGTATTCCACGAAGGAGAGATGCTCTGCAACATCGCAGGGGGTATACCTTCAACCTTTCCGTATGAAGGAGATCTTGTAAATCCGGAGCTAAAACCCTTCCTTGATAAATATCTTAAGCGAAACCCTGATATACCTGTTGAAGAGCAGATAAAATTCTGGATGCTTTACGCGGATATGACATGTTCAAGTGCGGCAGGAGTAGGCAGTTATGGTGCTTATCATGGTGGTGGCTCCCCTATTATGGAACAGATCGTCATAACTCTACAATATGATTTTAAGTTGAGAGAAAATATTGTTAAGAAGCTTGCGGGCATAGATTGATTTGGTAATACCCTGCAGATTGCTGTAGAGTTTCCACAACGGTTATTGCGAGTCTGCTCCGCCGAATATAGGCGGACGGACGAAAAATCTCAAAAGAAAAGGAGAAGATTGTCCGTCTAAGGCGGATTGCCTACTCTCCTCGCAATGACAGGAAAACAGCCAACGAAACTTGACAATCAGTCTTTATGCATGATATTAATATTAAGAGGTATCGTGAGATGAAAGATGAGAGACGAGGATACCCAAGGGTATATATGCCCATACCAACAGAGGTGGATGAAGGGGATTCTTTGATGCATCCGTCCGTAATCGATATATCTCGGGGAGGAATTTGCATTAGAGGAGTTAAAGATATTCCTGCTGGCAAGGAGCTTAGTGTCCGTATAGGGGAGGAATCGAGCTTGGTAAAGATGAAGGTATGCTGGTGGCATGGCCCTGATATGGGGTGCGGATTTCTCGAGTTTGTGGATGAGCATAAGTTTGCAAAGATGATCAAAAGGCTTATGTGAAAATAGCAATCAGCTGTAGGGGCCGATGCCCTCATCGGCCCGTGTAGGGGAAATCCGTCCTACTTTGTGATACGTTCATTTACTGTGTACTCTGTGGTGAATAAGGCCTTCAGTGTAGATTTATGTTGCAATCCATGCACCCAGATAAGCCAGTACTATACCTATAATCAGGCCTGCAGATCCCAGCTGTATCCTGGTATTATCATCGCTTAGCATTTGGATGAGTTTGGATAACATACCCTTTCCTTTAGATGGAACGCTTAGCATCTCAAGGATCATATTTGTTGTATCTGATATCTTTTTTATGGCTTGTCCCTTAATGACAAGGGTTATGCAGCTAGTAATAATTAGCAGATATGCATTTAGCAGCAGAAAGGCACCAAAGATAAAACCTGAAAGGCCTACCTTTGTCTGAAGATGACCAGTGGGTATTTCCATCTGAATGGGTGTGGATAGTGCCGGATTATCATCGTTATGAGAGTCGCTAACCCCGCACCCAGCACCTCCAAGGAGTAATGCTATCATTAAAATTATCATTACAGTCTTCAGCTTCCGCATTAATATAGCCTCCTTAAATCAGTTTTAAGTATATACTAGGATATATTTATAATTGTCAACAATCTTTAATGCTGTGTCACTGTTTACAGGGATCAGGGGTGTAACTGCTCAGGTTATTGGCCTGAAGGATATTAGACTGAAGGATACTGATATCCCCTGGGCGGCAAAAGCCGTATTTGGAGAGTATTATACTTGAATGGATATGCTATTATTGGGTTTTGTAAATCTTTTCCTTAAAAACCTTCAGCCTTTAGCCTATCCACCTGAGTAGTTACTCAGGGGTTAATTTGTCAGGGCATTTTCCTTGAGCGTTTGTTTCCTGACCCCCGATGGCTGAGGCAATGGCTTATTAGCTTTCGGTGGTTTCCGAAGAGGGCGGATATAGGGCATGTGACAGAAGAAGGGGGTAGGAGAAAGTAAGGGGTTAGGGCGAATTCCCCCTTTGAAGGGGCACACCCCATAAATCCCCCTTTGAAGGGGGTAGGGGGATGTCATTGAATGTAACACCCCCCTCCGTCCCCCTTGAGGGTGGATTTATCGAGCCCGTTATTTGACGGTTTTGCAAAAAGTCCATTATACCCCATAACCGTCATCCCGGCGAAAGCCGGAATCCAGTCTTTTCAAGTAGTTGCAGAGCATCTGGACTCCTCCCTCGATTGAGGATTTCGACGAATTAATTGCAAAAGCCCGCAATATTTTTCAGTGGACCACCCTCAATAATTCTTCAAGCATGGAGAGACTCAAAAATTTAAAGCATTCTCTCCAAAGAAATACTTGAAGAGTATCAACGTGTTGCAGAAGAATTATTATCTAAATTTTCTGCGGTTGATATTGATCAAATTATCGAACCGCTCACAATTTATGGGGAAGTCTTTGAAACAAAAGACATTTCTGTATCTGTTTGTGAAGATCCTGACGACAATAGATTGTGCAATTGCAAGTAACAGCAAGTTAATAGTTGACGTTGATCATGCCTTACTGAGCAATTACCGTTGGTATTCATCAACTGCCTGCACCTGGCAACCGGCCCCGATCTTTTCTAAGTCAGGCTGTTTTCATGTGGTGGAGAGCGGGTTTGTTCTCATGCATCCCTTCTAAAAATAAAGACTTATAATTTATATAATAACCTTTGACTGAGTAAAGTCAAGGGGGTGTTCTATTTTTGGGATTTTATCCCTGTAGTGCATATTTCCCTTAAGCGGGCCGATGAGGGCAAAAGGCCCCTACATTTCCCATAAAACCATTTTTTTATCTTTTGTTTTTTCGACTCTCGACTTTCGACTATTCTTAATCATCCAACACCCAAAACCCAAAACCCAACACCTTTTTTTACTCTTCACTATTTACTATTCACTTTTTCATATAAACCCT
>JAYEFR010000154.1:0-2614 GCA_034716155.1 Thermodesulfobacteriota bacterium | reverse complement strand
CAGTCAATTGAGGTCTTACGCTGACGAATATTAACCTTACGCCAACTACCCAAAGGCTCAGTAAACATAAAATTCGTGGCTGTGCCATTACGCTCATATTCATAATCCACACGTTCGGCTTTGCCAGGCTCAACTGCTATTTTCCTACGTGTTTCCTTAATCAACTGTGTCGGCTGTTCGTCCATACAAACAACCGGAATAGCCGAATTGTAAGGTTTTTTATAGATTTCCAGTACATCCTCCATATTTGCGACAAATGACGCATTCTGTTTTGGAGGTATTACCCAGCATTTCCTCAAGTGAGGCTTAAGTTCGTTTTTTTAAGCGTCCTCCAAACGGTCTGCCCAGAAACCGAATCAATCACTTTTAGAGCAACCAGTTCATCAGCCAACATTTGCATAGTCCATTTAGCATATCCTTCCGGCGGCTTGCTGCAAGCAACCGATATCAATCGAGCCTCATTTTCGCCATCAATGATTCGTTTGCGTGATGGGGCTTGCTGCTTCTTACGCTCAAGAGCAGCTTCAAAGCCTTGTTCAACAAAACGCTGGCGAACATTTACGACTGTATTTTGATGACACTTGTAAGCTTTAGCTGTCTGGTAATCCGGCCAATTCTGTCCATCGGCATCCACCGCCAATAGAATATTGGCGTGCTTTATCCGATATGCTTGAGTTTTTCCTTTCTTCACTAAGTTTTCCAGTTCTTTGCGTTCTTCTGCCGTAAGCCGAACAATATACTTCTTATTCATACCGATTCCTTTCAGATAAATGATATTCTGAAAGTTATATCGGCAATTTACGCCTAACTACTAAAATCAAATGTTATGAGGTACTAGGAGTCTGTCCGAGTAATAATTGAACGGCCCTTAAAGGGATGGTAGAATAGCAGCCGATATTTATAAGGGAAATTCAATTTTTGGAGACTCAAGGATGAGTAAAACATATCGGCCATGGAATCCTAATCAGCAGTATCTACTTCCGCCATCAGTTCAAGACTGGCTGCCTGAAAACGACTTGGTTTACTTCATACTCGACACTGTCAATGAATTAGACATCTCAGCAATCATACAAAAGTATGAGCAGGAAAAACGGGGCTTTCCACCATTTCATCCACGTATGATGGTGGCTTTACTGTTGTATTCTTACTGTCGTGGTATTTTCAGTTCACGTAAGATAATGCAGGCTTGCCAGGAGCGTATCAGCTTCAAAGTTATTGTTGGTGATGATATGCCGAACTTTCGTACCATCAGTGATTTTCGCAAGTTGCATCTTAAAGAACTGCAACTGTTATTTGTTCAGGTTTTGCAGCTTTGTCAGGAAGCTGGCCTTGTCAAGCTTGGGCACATTGCTCTTGATGGTACCAAGATTAAGGCCAATGCTTCACGACACAAAGCAATGAGTTACGGCAGGATACTCAAAGAGGAAAAACGTTTGACTGAAGAGATTAAACAGTTACTCGAAAAGGCCGAAGCAATTGACCAGCAGGAGGATGACGAATATGGTCCGGACCGTCGAGGCGATGAGTTGCCCGAAGAATTGGCTCGTCGTGGAAGTCGTCTAAAACGTATCCAGAAGGCGAAAAGGGCATTAGAAGCTAAAGCCAAAGCTACCGCCCAGGAGATAGAGAAGCAGCGTGAAAAGGAAGATTCTACCAATGACGATAAGCCTAAACGTGGTAGAAAACGCAAGATTGTTTCAGAGGTTCCGGCAGACAATAAGCAATATAATTTTACCGATCCCGAATCAAGTATAATGAAAGCAAACAATAAAGGCTGGGATCAATGCGGCAATGCTCAAGCTGCGGTGGATAATAAAAAGCAGATTATTGTGGCCTGTGATGTTACCAATGAAAGCAATGACAAACAACAATTCGAGCCGATGTTAGAGCAGGCACAGGAAAATGTCGGTGAGGATAAGAAAATCAAATCGGCCTCAGCCGACAGTGGTTATTACAGCGAATCAAATGTAAAGTTCGCTGAGGACAAGAAGATAGATGCCTACATTGCTACCAAAAGAACTAAACACAGTGACTTGGTAACGAAAGTCCCTCGCGGTCGGCTACCGAAAGATTTGACCGTTCAAGAAAAGATGGCCAGAAAGCTTCGTACCAAGAAGGGGTGCGAGACTTACTCTAAGCGCAAGAGTATAGTAGAGCCGGTGTTTGGCCAGATCAAACGAGCGAGAGGATTTGTTCAGTTTTCGTTGCGAGGCATTGAAAAGATGCGTGGCGAGTGGGCAATTGTTTGTCTTACTCATAACTTACTAAAGTTATTCAGGGCTCAATATGCCATTGCGGCTTGAGAATATGTTGGATATTACTGTTTTGTAACAAAGATTGCCGCCGTTTTGAGAAATAAATGTGTAACACCATCCGCAAATAAATTCTCGCTTTAGAAATTCGGAATTCAAAGCCAAAGGAAAGCAGAAAGACGCATCCTAAATCAATTACTCGGACAGACTCCTAGGCCCAACCGCTCGGCCTCATTGACTGCATGCTTGAACAGGTCACGCCACTCCTGGCTCATGTACTCTACCGGCCCGCGCGGTACACCTACGTTAACTTCCAGCATAATCATACCGCCTATGCCGGCGTCCCGCATCGACTCAAAATC
>JAYEFR010000153.1:0-2615 GCA_034716155.1 Thermodesulfobacteriota bacterium | reverse complement strand
ACTCTAGCTATGCCCCCTGGGTCCCTTTTACTTTATCACTCACAAAAACCTACAGATTCCTATCATCCCAGTTAAGGTTTCATAGCACTGATGCACTCAGGGGACATGTAATTACAGATGTATTGTTCTACGATTCAGTTAAAGGACACTTGGTTATCTGGGAGCTGAAATCTAATGCATATAAGACGAGTGTCAACACAGCAATAGATGAATTAGACGTATATTGTAAGGAGCTTACACGCCTATTTATTGATGATGAAACAGAAAATTGTAATGCAAGAATTGCTTACGGTTTAGAAAATGATGAGATCAGGAAGGTAGATGGCTATGTTGTCCTGCCTAAAAATGATAAATATTATCAAACGTGCCCGTTCGGATTATTTGAATATTCATGTACGGGTTTATTATTAATCGATCACGGAAAACTCATTGAACCTTGGAAGAATTACAGCAGATCGATGGATATATATTTTGAGTTAAAAGACGAACCGAAATAAAAGTGGGTGTACGATGAAACTAATCATCCATCGTGGCACCAAAGAAATTGGCGGGAGCTGCGTAGAGCTTCGCTCAGAAAAGACACGGATTATTATTGACCTGGGCATGCCTTTGGTCAATGAACAAAATGAACCCTTTGACAGCAAGCAACTTGAAGGTAAGAGCATTCCTGAATTAATAGGAAGTCATGTACTACCGGAAGTCAGCGGATTATATGCCGGCGAAGAAAAGAGTGTTGACGCTGTTCTTATTTCTCATCCTCACCAGGATCACTACGGTCTCCCGCGATATATTAACCCCGAAATACCAGTGTATATGAGCAAAGGTTGCCAAGCACTAATCGAGGCATCGGACATCTTCATCCCAACAAAAGCAAACTTGAGGAATGTGACTACTTTCAAAATGCGGGAGCCTTTCATAATCGATGATCTGGTTATTACTCCGCAGTTGGTTGACCACTCAGGTTTTGACGCAGCAGCCTTTCTTATTGAGGGCGGGGGCAAGAAGATACTCTACTCCGGTGACTTTCGTGGTCACGGCCGGAAAGGAATCCTCTTTGAAGACATGATTCATCATCCTGTGAAGGATATAGATTACCTATTGCTTGAAGGCTCTATGCTGGGCAGGGGCGAGGGCCTTTACCCAAGCGAACAAGCGGTTGAAGTTAAAATGGCGAGCATATTCAAGAATAAGAGTAACATAGCGTTTGTATTCTGCTCATCTCAGAATATCGACAGGCTTGTCTCTATTTACCGAGCGGCAAAACGCACTAGCCAAACGCTTGTAATAGACCTTTATACTGCCTACATCTTGGACAGTCTGAAAGACATATCGGGTAAATTGCCTCAATACTGGTGGCCTGATATCCGCGTATTCTACTTCTGGGGTCATCGAAAGATGTTGAAGGACAACGGATTGGGTAGCTTTGTGGAAAAGTGCGTATCCGCCAGGATTTATAAGGAAGAAATCAGTAGAGACAAAAAGAACATGGTGATGATAACTAAATACAATTCTGCTTTTAAGAGACTCATCGGTTATCTGGGGGATCTTACCGGAGCGTTAGGTGTCTATTCAATGTGGGAGGGTTATCTTGAGCAAAGTGACTTTCGTAAGCCTTTGCAGCGCCAAGGGATTGAATTCGAAACAATTCACACCAGTGGCCACGCACCAGAACGGGATCTGAAGCAACTCGTGGAATCCTTCAAACCAAAATGCATAGTCCCGATTCACACATTTCATCCGCAGGAGTATCGATCACTTTTCTCCGATACCAATGTTAAAACACTGAATGATGGTGAAGAGTTCATATTATAAGGGGGATACCATGCGAAAATATTGTCCTTTGGGTGACTATCTTGTAAAGCAATGCGAAGTCTCAGTATCCCTAACCTTTCAGGAGATTGAGAGGATTCTTGGATTTGCTCTGCCTCCTTCGGCTTACACTCATCGGGCTTGGTGGGCAAACAGCCCATCGCATCCCCAAGCTGGTTCGTGGCTGAATGTGGGCTGGAAAGTCAGTAAAGTCGATACGGAAAAGAAGACAGCTCTCTTAATACGTCCACTGATTCTTTCTATCCATAAAGAAACTGACAATGGGGAGGCATTATCTCTAATAGCAACAATGGATACCGAAAACTTGGCACTGATACTTTCTGGTCCGAATGGCTCAGGCACCGCTGTGTATTCATGGCAGCAAATAATTCAAATGTTGATAGATGTAAATCCCCACATGTTTGGAAATCTCACACGTCAACCTGACCATCGCATTTTCCCGGAAATGCTTGCCAAACTAGGCTATACCGTAGTCAACTGGGAAACAGGCGAATCATGGAAAAGACAAGTGAATAAAGACATTGTGGTTTCTAATGACTCTACTTCGTCATACTGAAGACTAATTCAAACGTCTTGGTTCTGTCTATTGTACAGCATCACCCATATTACTGGACTCGAACCCTTGACTAGTAGACAAGAGCAAACGAGGTAGAAAAAGTTCTACCTATTGGCACCCCGGCTCACCCAGTGACTCGAGCACCAGACTGGTGAAGTACATGATTTTTTTACCGAGTTCCTTCTTTGCGGAGGTATAGCTGAGGTTGAAAGCACAGAAGGGACAGGCG
>JAYEFR010000152.1:2538-13450 GCA_034716155.1 Thermodesulfobacteriota bacterium | reverse complement strand
AGTTTACTGCAACAGGTACCTATAGTGACAGTAGTACACAGGATATCACCACATCAGTGACCTGGAGTTCATCTGATACCGGTGTGGCAACCATAAGTAATGCTAGCGGCAGTGAAGGTCTTGCGGCAAGTGTTGGTACGGGTTCCATTACAATTACAGCAATAGATCCTGGGACGGGGATCAGTGGAACAACGGGCCTTACGGTTACAGCAGCTGTACTCGAGTCCATAGAGGTAACACCTGCAGATTCCGAGATACCCTTAGGAAATGCCCAGCAGTTTACTGCAACAGGTACCTATAGTGACAGTAGTACACAGGATATCACCACATCAGTGACCTGGAGTTCATCTGATACCGGTGTGGCAACCATAAGTAATGCTAGCGGCAGTGAAGGTCTTGCGGCTTCTATTAACGAGGGAACAACAACTATCACTGCCACTCAAGATACTATAAATGGATTTACACTATTGACAGTTGGTCCTCCAGGTTGATTGGCTTAGGCCATCTGTGGATGGTGGAATGTTACATTGCATTGTGAATTAGCAATTTACAAAATCGTTCCCGTGTCAGCATCATACACGACGATTAAGTCGCTTCCGCCCTGAAAACTCTGCCTCTGTGGAAAGCAGGCACCCTTGTTATAAACCCTCATGCCTGCGTGGCAGGCACAACCAAGGGTGAAAAAGAACAATAATCGTGCTTATCACTATACTGTAGGGCATATTTCCCTTAAGCGGGCCGATGAGGGCAAAAGGCCCCTACAAAATTTTGTGCCTATTTTCATATAAACGCGAATGAGCTGCACTCACAACGAAAGATGAAAATGCTTTCGGGATGGGGGTTCTCTCGCTTACATTTTATCGCTCTTTGATACATCCTTTTGGCTTGCTTACGGGCGCTCCCTAACTCGCCCTTTGGGCTCAAACATAAGGGAGCGATTCCCCTTTAAGCTCCGCCTAAGAATGTATTAGCAAATCGCGATAGAAGGTATATCTCAAGAACCCTCCCTCCCTCCTTACGTAACTGATTAAAATTATCTTAGCTTTCTCTTTAAGCTGAATGCCTGCCTATGCCTCCCGGTCGGGGATTGTTGACCAACAAAGTAGAGAAGGTAAGGCCAAAAGGAATATTGCCGGTAATGCAGATAGGCTGATCGCTGAGAGCTGATAGCTATTTTCATATAAACCTGCATGTCCTTGCGGACGCAACCAAGCATGAAACCATGCCCGAGATGAGAAAAATAGCCATCCCTGAAAACTGGTCCCTGATCCCTGCCAACCACTTTTATATAAATGGGAAAAATAGGAAGGAAGGGATCTTTAGTATATAAATCCCTTCCTAAAATTATGGAAAATGGGCTAATTATTTCATTGGCATTAGAGCCAATTAATCAGGGTCACACGCATCTCCAATGCCGTCACCATCTGTATCAGTTTGATCTGGATTCCATGAACCAGGACAGTTGTCACATGCATCACCAAAACCATCCTTGTCGGAGTCCATCTGGTTAGGATTAGGAGTATCCAGGCAGTTGTCGCACACATCCCCTACACCGTCTACATCTGTATCTTCTTGATATACATTCCATGTGAATGGGCAATTATCTTCTTCATCCGGTATAGCGTCATTATCATCATCCGTATCACATACATCTCCCGTCCTATCGCCGTCGTTATCCTTCTGATCCGGATTAGGCAAATTGGGACAGTTGTCTATATTATTGGCTACACCATCGTTGTCTGTATCAAAGGGTACGATCATTGCATCGTGGCTGATATCTATTGGCCAGCTTGCATAATCGAAGACCCGCACTTCGTCTATACTGAGAAATTTGCCTGAACCAGCGCTATCACCGCCCACATATATGCTGGTATCACCTGAAGGGGTCATATCCTGAGGTATCGGTATCTCGCCGCCGGCTGATGCCACTTCCCGACCATCCAGATATATCTTCATGTTATTATTATCATACACAAAGCACGTGTGCCACCATTTGTTCGATGAGATTTGGCTATAAGTCTGTTCGGATGATATACCTGTTGTGCCTACTGTGAAGGCAAGAACACCATTCATACCTACATCAGCACGTATATTTTCCCCCACCTGGAATAGGGGAGGCGTGTTTTGAATCAGGGTTTCCACATTGACCCACAGCTCTATTGTGGTGCCTTCGGCGGCATCAGTAAAATCCAGCGTTGCATGAGGAGAGCCGGTAGTAGTAGCTACCTCAAGAAGTTTCATGGCCCAGTGGTCCCTCTCATTAGACTGGTAAGGACTTTTTGGATAAGGTTCTGTCCACTCTATGCCGCCTGTATCGTATTGAAGGGCATATATATCAGATCCAATTGCATCCTCGGCATAGTTGAGCCCATCTTCATCAAGTGCCCAGACTGCAAGTGGCGGCCATGCATCCGCATATCTGTATGGTGAATATATCTCTATAACCTGGCCGCCTGTGCCCATAAACGTAATGGGAACATGCGGTGTAGTCCCATCACCGAGGTTCTCAAAGGTTACTTCACATTCACCAGGGTAGGCATCAGGTATGGTTGCTACATAAAGCCCATTGTTTTCTTCAAATACATAATCATTAGCTTTATCAGGAATTACATATACTTGTGGTACAGGTATACCGTTTATGGTGAAGAGCGTTACTGTCACCCTAGCCTCTGCATTTTCATTATTGGTCCATACCTTAATGTCGGGTTGACACACATTCATTCCCATAAGCATGATGGATAAGGATATAAAGATTACTATATAGGTAAAATATCGTCTATTCATAAAATTAATCCCCTCACAATCTTTACTTTTTGCAATAGTACAATAGAGTGCTAATGCAACTAAAATGCCAGAAGTTGTAAACTATAAGCTCCTAATTTTATTGTATATTAACCATAAGATAGTATTATGGTATTACATATGAGAAAATTATTACACTCTTTAGGTAATTTCTTTCCCTGTTTTTCACTTTTTAATTATTTTTTATTAAATCAAAGATGTGCTGAAGTATCTTTCTGCCCTGTCAGGCAGCACGGTTGCTATAATCTTTTCTTTGCCATATTTTTTTGCTATTTCCACACATGCCCATACATTTGCACCTGAGGATGTGCCTGCAAGAAGCCCTGCCTTTTTTGCCAGCCTTCTGCATGTTTCAATTGCATCTTCGTCCGTAACTTCAATCACCTCATCGACAAGGGATGTATCTAGTACAGGGGGTATAAAGCCATCCCCAATACCCTCTATACGATGCAGACCTGGCTCATGACCCAAGAGTGCAGATACGTTTTTTGGCTCAACAGCAACAAGAATGGTTTTACTATCCCGCTCTTTCAAAAATTTGCCTACGCCTCCGAGTGTTCCGCCACTACCTAGCCCTGACACAAATATATCAACGTGGTGGTCTAGTTGAGTCCATATTTCCGGGCCGGTTGTAAGATAGTGTGTGAGTGGATTATTCGGATTTTCAAACTGTTGGGGGACATAAATATTATTATTGCCCTTTTGTATCTCTCTTACCTTCTCAACAGCGCCTTCAAGGCTTTTCTTGGCTGGTGTTAATATAATATCTCCTCCAAAGGCCTTTATGATCTTTTTCCTTTCTTCACTCGTATTTTCCGGCATTACAACGATTACCTTGAAGCCCAGGAGACCCCCAACGAGGGCAAACCCTATGCCGGTGTTTCCCGAAGAGGGCTCCACTATTGTATCACCGGGTTTTATTTTGCCTCTTCTTATCGCCTCTTCTAACATGAATTGGGCTACTCTATCTTTTATACTTCCACCTGGATTGAGGTGTTCTGCTTTGGCAAATATATTTGCCCCGGTCATTGTCTTAAGGCATACAATAGGAGTATTCCCTATCTGGTCAAGCACGCTTTTAGAAAACATGATTTAGCCCCTTTCTGTTTGCTGGTTATTTAATCTTCTCAAAAATTTTCCATAAGTTATAAGATGCGAAATAGCCTTAAACCTTTCTTCTAGTTGCTCTATATAATATATGTTGTTCTCTTTAAAATAATTTCGGGCGTAGTCACTCGTCTCCGTAAAGGTATTCGGGACCATAGGTTTGACTGCTCTAGTATAATTGTTTATGAATAACTTATTAATATTATTTGCAAATGTATCGTTACTATCCTTTGGTGGGATACACAGTGGTGAGATTATATCGATATTTTTATCCCGTATGAATATTTCTATTGCCTCATCAATCCTTGTTTGAGGCCCTGCCCCTGTTATATCCAATGGATTATCAGGAATAGCAAACTCAGGCAAGATGGATTTAAGCTTTGTCACGGTTTCGCTGGCAAGAGATGGGAGTTTTATTTTGTATTTTGAGCACAGATCAGCAAAAATGCCACACATGCCACCTGAAATCGTATATATTCCAAGGCCATCTCCTTTTGGTACAGGACAGTGTGTAAAGATGCCTGCTGTGTCTACAAGTTCTTCTATAGTATCCACACGTATGATCCCAAACTGTTTGAAGAATCCATCTATCACCATATCATTTCCTGTAAGCGCCCCTGTGTGGGACCCTGCTACTCTCACGCCTTCTTCAGACCGTCCTACCTTTATAAAGATGAGGGGAATTTTTCTCTTTGCTGCCATGAGTGCCAATTTTCTTAATCTGGGTATATCCCTGAAACCTTCTACAAAACCGGTTATCACCTCTGTGGTGTTATCAAGGATAAGATATTCCATAAAATCTTCTATAGTGAGAACAGCCTCATTACCGGTAGAGACATACAGAGAAATCCCCAGGGATTTTCCTAAGAGTGCGTTTGCAGTCAATTCGCTTCCTGCGCCGCTTTGGCCGATTACACCGATCTTGCCAGGGATTATTTTTTTTTCTACAGCCCTACCTGCAAACACACTGGTCTTTTTATCGGGATTGATGAATCCAATGCAGTTTGGTCCAATCAGGAAGATATCATTCTCCTTGCAATATTTTTGGAGCAGACCTTGTTCAGCCCTTCCTTCTTGACCTGTTTCCGCATAACCAGATGATATTAGGACTATATTTTTTATTCCTCTCTTATTTAGGTTTTTGACGGCATTTAATGCAACTTTGTGATTTACAATAACCACACCAAAATCGATATCAAAAGGAAGCTTAGCTATGGACTTACAAGTTTTTATACCACATATCTCGCTATGATTAGGGTTAACAGGGTAGATACCGCCTTTAAACCCTATTTGGTTACAGTACAGCGCAATGTGTTTGAACCATGCATTCCTTGTTGAGGCCCCGACCACCGCTATGTGCTTGGGGTTAAATAATTGTTTCATTCTCTTTAATGTGTGCGAATCCATCTTGCGCTCCAATTTTTAGCAACTGAGCCTTGTTAGACAACATGGAGTATGGATGTCAAGTGCAAACAAGGTGTTTGCCCAAGGGTAATACCATGTAAAAAATGGACAAGTTGCAGAAAACACTTGACATCTGGTTCAGTATTAATAATTCTATACCAGTTATGAGTATAAACGGTTTATTTTTCAGTTATAGTTATCTTTATTTTTACAAGAGGCAAGTGAGCCCATAGGCTTACTCCTTAAGGGGTAAAAAAAGAGGCCTTGGGCTTAAAGCTTGCGGCCTCTTTTTTTATTGCGCATGGTTTATTTTTAAGGGCGGATATGAAAAAGATATTAAGCGGTAATGAAGCGATAGCTAGGGGGGCAATGGAGGCGGGGGTGCATATTGCAACTGCATATCCCGGCACACCTAGCACAGAGATTTTGGAAACGATTGCAAAAAAGTTTCCAAGGATACATGCGCAGTGGACGCCGAATGAGAAGGTTGCCCTTGAGGTTGCAGCAGGGGCCTCATATGCAGGGGCCAGGGTTATTGCTGTAATGAAGCATGTGGGGGTAAACGTGGCAGCTGATCCCCTTATGACCTTGCCGTATACCTATATAAGGGGAGGGTTGGTCCTGGTGAGCGCAGATGACCCCGAACTCTTCTCGTCCCAGAATGAGCAGGATAATCGAAATTATGCAAGATTTGCAAAGATACCTATGTTGGAGCCATCATCATCTCAAGAGGCAAAGGATTTCACCATAGAGGCATTTGAAATCAGTGAGGAGTTCGGTACGCCTGTGATGGTGCGTACCACAACGAGGATCTCCCATTCCAGATGTATTGTGGAGGTTGGTGATATTAGGGACCAAGCCACGCCCACTTTGGAGAAACATTCTGCTCAGTGGGTGATGCTGCCTGCAATTGCGAGGGTACGTCACCCTATCATAGAGGAGAGGATACAAAGGCTCAAGGCATTCTCAAATACACATAAATACAATGTCATGGAGATGAATAATACATCCATTGGCATTATATCTTCTGGTGTTGCGTATCAATATGCAAAAGAAGTGTTACCAGATGCATCATTTTTAAAACTGGGGCTTTCATATCCATTGCCTGATAAGATGATAAGGGAGTTTGCATCTAAAGTAGATGAGCTGTGGGTTGTTGAGGAATTGGATCCGTTTATAGAGCAGGAGGTTAAAGCCCTTGGTATTACCTGCCATGGCAAGGACCACCTCCCAATGTGCGGGGAGCTTTCTCCTGATATAGTAAGGAATGCCATATTAAATACTAAGGATGAAAAAGGCTCTCAGTATAATCTCCCTGCTCGGCCTCCCAATATGTGCCCGGGATGTCCGCACAGGGGGATTTTATGGGCACTCAAGAGAAACAAGTGCTTTATTGCAGGAGATATTGGCTGCTATACATTAGGATTTTTGCCACCGTTAGAGGCTATAGATACATGTTTATGCATGGGTGCCGGGATAAATCATGCGCATGGCATCTCAAAGGCCCTTGGCCCTGGGAAAGCCAAAATTGCAGCAGTAATAGGCGATTCAACCTTTTTCCACTCAGGCATGACAGGACTTTTAAACCTTGCATATAATAATGGCACTGCCTTAGTAGTCATCTTGGACAACCGCACTACTGCTATGACAGGTGCGCAGGATCATCCGGGTACCGGGATAACTCTGGAAGGTGATCATACAATAGAAATAAACATGGAGACATTGGTAAGATCACTCGGGATAGAGTGGGTGGAGACTATAAATCCATATGATTTAAAGAATGCCCGCAAAATGGTGAAAAGGGCACTTGAACATAAAGGTCCTGCAGTGATTATATCATCCGCACCGTGTGTCCTATTAAAGTCGACAAAGGTCTCTGGCATACCTTTGAAGATAGATGCTGATAAATGTAATGGGTGCAAGGTGTGCCTTGGTCTGGGTTGTCCCGCTATAGAATTCAGAGATGGCAAGGCATTTATCACAGAGGCCTGTTCAGGCTGTGGGATGTGCAAGGATCTATGCGCCTTTGATGCGATTGGAGGTACGGTATGAATATATTGATGGCTGGTGTTGGAGGCCAGGGTATAATACTCGCGTCTGATATATTAGCCCAGGTCATGTTAATATATGGGTATGATGTAAAAAAATCAGAGATCCATGGTATGGCACAGAGGGGAGGCAGTGTGATGTCCCACATACGATTTTCCGGCAAGGTGTTTTCACCCATTATTTCAAAGGCCCAGTGTGACATCCTTGTGTCATCCGAAGAGGTCGAGACAGCGCGTTATCTGGATTTTCTAAAGCCCGATGCAAGTGTTATTGTAAATCGATACAGGCTATCCCCACCATCGGTTGCCTTGGGGGCAGATGAATATCCGGATATATCTGATCTTATACTGGAGAAGACTCCACACGTATGCTTTATTGATGGGAATGATATTGCTAGATCATTAGGCAACCCAAGGGTTGTGAACACGATACTGCTTGGTTTCTTATCAACACTACTAGAGCCGGACGAATCTATCTGGGAAGAATGTTTTCAAACCATGCTGAAAGGGCGTATAAGGGATGTAAATATTCAGGCGTTTAAGGCGGGAAGGGCAGCCAAAGCCAATTGAGAGGGGGGTTTAATATGCTGTTTAATGAGGAGTTTGAATCACTTCCTAGAGAAGTGCTACAGGCACTACAGCTAAAGAGATTGGAGCAGGTGATTAGCCGTGTGTATCATACGGTTGGTTTCTATAAAAAATCTTTTAGCGAGGCAGGGGTGAGTCCTGGTGACATAAAGTCGTTGGATGACATTAGACGTCTCCCATTTATTACAAAGCAGGATTTAAGAGATAACTATCCATTTGGTCTGTTTACAGTTCCTATGAGCAATATTGTAAGGCTTCATGCATCATCAGGGACCACAGGCAAGTCTACGGTAGTGGGGTATACGAAAAGAGACATTGAGACCTGGGCGGAACTCATGGCCAGATCCCTTGTTGCTGCAGGGCTCACAAAGAATGATATCATACATAATGCCTATGGATATGGGCTTTTTACCGGGGGGCTTGGTGTTCATTACGGAGCTGAAAGGCTTGGTGCAAGCGTGATTCCTATGTCAGGCGGGAATACCAAGAAGCAGATCATGATCCTGCAGGACTTTGGTCCGACAGCTATATGCTGTACTCCCT
This sequence comes from Thermodesulfobacteriota bacterium, assembly GCA_034716155.1. GTDB lineage: Bacteria > Desulfobacterota > Desulfomonilia > UBA1062 > UBA1062 > JAGGYK01. The sequence continues at coordinate 4,958 of JAYEFR010000152.1, read as the reverse complement.
CTTATTTACTCTATCTTGCAAAAAAAGGTGAAGAGATGGGAATTGATATGAGGTCTTTAAGACTGCGGGTAGGGATTCTTGGGGCAGAACCATGGAGTGAAAAGATGAGGCAGGAGATAGAGGATAAATTAGGTATTATGGCGCTGGATATATATGGCCTTTCTGAGGTTATGGGTCCGGGGGTGGCAATGGAGTGCGCTGATGGTCGCCATGGCTTACATATATTTGAAGATCACTTTATCGTAGAGATTATAGATCCCAAGACAGGAGAGGTCTTACCATATGGCCAGGAAGGAGAACTGGTCTTTACTACCCTTACAAAAGAGGCATTCCCTTTGATTCGATATCGTACAAGGGATATATCAAGGTTGATGGTAGAACCATGTAAGTGCGGCAGGACATACGCAAAGATGGCAAGGGTATCCGGCAGGAGTGATGATATGCTTATCATAAGGGGGGTGAATGTATTTCCGTCTCAGATTGAGAGTGTATTTGTTGGCATAGAAGGACTTGAGCCTCATTATCAACTTGTAGTGGACAGGCAAGGGGCGTTGGATACATTGGAAGTCCGGATAGAGGTAAGTGAGGATGCATTCTCAGATGAGATAAGGACTCTTCAAAAGATGGAGAGAAGGATTGCAAAGGATATAAAGGACTATCTGGGTGTAACAGCAAATGTGAAGTTGGTAGAACCAAACACTCTAAAGCGTTTTGAAGGTAAGGCCCAAAGAGTTATAGACAAAAGAGATATCCAAGAAAGGAGGTGATGATATGCAGGTGGAGCAGATATCCGTATTTTTGGAAAACAAACCAGGGGGGCTTTCCTATGTAACAAAGGTGCTAAAGGATGCCAATATAAATATCAGGGCACTGTCTCTAGCAGATACATCGGATTTTGGTATCTTAAGGCTTATTGTGGACAAAGTGGATAGCGCAAAAGGGGTACTTAAAGAAAATGGTTTTACTGTAGGCCGTACAACAGTAATTGCGGTAGAGGTGCCGGATCATCCGGGAGGTTTACATAGTATTTTGGATCTATTGGCTAAAGAGGGCGTAAATGTTGAATATATGTATGCCTTTGTGGAAAGAAGCGGTGAGAATGCGGTGATAATATTCAGGTTTGATTCTGTAGAGAAGGCAATAGATGTGCTATTGAAAAACGGTTTCACCGTGTTACCCGGAGAGAAGGTGTATGGCATCTGACTTCAGAGGTGTTAAATTGAGGAAAGAGATGTATTCCATCTATACTCAATTACGTTTAGTAAGATTATACACCGGGATATTGGATGGCATAATTGAATGATGAAAAAAATGATGGAGGGGAGGTAAAATGAAAAAGGCGATTAACATTATTTTGTGTGGTCTCATTGTAGGGTTGCTTTGTGTTTCCTGCAGCAAGACAGCAGAAGAAAAAACCGTATCAAGCAAGGAAGTAGTCAAAAAGGATGCCCCGATAGAGCTGTCTTATAGTATCTTTTTCCCACCAAGCCATGCACAGTGCAAGGCAGGGATGTCATGGGCTGGTGAGATTGAGAAACGTTCAAATGGGGATGTGAAGATCAATGTGTTTCCGGGCGGCACCCTGACAAAGGCAAAAGAGTGCTATGATGGAGTGGTGAGCGGCATATCCGATATCGGGATGTCTTGTTTTGCCTATACGAGGGGTCGTTTCCCGGTTATGGAAGCTGTAGACCTGCCCTTTGGCTACACAAACGGAAAGGTGGCCACCTTAACTGCAAATGAATTCTATAGGCAAATGAAACCAAAAGAACTTGATGATGTTCATGCACTCTATTTTCATGCGCATGGGCCGGGTTTGCTGCATACCAAAAAGCCGGTAAAGACCCTTGAGGACCTTAAAGGCATGAAGATTCGATCCACCGGGCTTAGCGCAAAGGTTGTTGAAGCCCTGGGTGGTGTTCCTGTGGCAATGCCTCAGGGAGGCACATATGAAGCCCTCCAGAAGGGGGTGGTTGAGGGAACATTCGCACCGATTGAAACACTCAAAGGCTGGAGACAGGCTGAAGTTGTTGACTATACGACCGATTGTCATGTGATCGGTTATACGACAACCATGTTTGTGGTCATGAATAAGGATAAGTGGAATAAACTTCCCGAGCATATTCAGAAGATCTTTACAGAGGTCAGTAATGAGTGGATCTCTGTCCATGGTGATGTCTGGGATGATGCCGACAAGAAAGGTCTGGAGTATACTAAACAACTTGGAAACAGCATTATCACTCTTACGGAAAAAGAAGGGCTGAAATGGAAAAAGGCAGTTGATAAGGTGATTAATAATTATGTGGAGACAGCCAAGACCAAGGGGATAGATGGCGCCAAATCCGTGGCACTTTTGAGAGAATTGATAAGCAAGTACTCAAAATAATAGGTGTTGTTTAATCTCAATATGAAGAGGCGGC
>JAYEFR010000152.1:0-2438 GCA_034716155.1 Thermodesulfobacteriota bacterium | reverse complement strand
AATAATTATGTGGAGACAGCCAAGACCAAGGGGATAGATGGCGCCAAATCCGTGGCACTTTTGAGAGAATTGATAAGCAAGTACTCAAAATAATAGGTGTTGTTTAATCTCAATATGAAGAGGCGGCGCATCGTTATATGCCCTTTGGGCCATCTCTAATCCTTTTTTGGTTTATATGAAAATAGCTATCAGCTTTCAGCTTAAAGAGGAATATAGAATGATTTCAATCCTTATTTAGCTCGTAGCTGATGGTCTATACATCTCTTTTCCGACTATCGACTGACGACTGTTGACTGTTTTTCGTTGTGGCTGACAGGCCATGAGTGTTTATATGAAAACAGGCACAAAATTTTGTAGGGGCCTTTTGTCCTCATCGGCCCGCTTAAGGGGAATATGCACTACAGGGATAGAATTTGTATGATATCATTTTTACGGATAGAAAAATTTGTTGAACATCTTGCTGATAAAGCAAACTGGGTTGCTGCCGCGGCAGTGGTCTTTATCATGCTTCTTACAACAGCAGATGTGATACTTCGTTTTTTCAGGTGTCCCATACCTGGCACATATGAAATTGTCGGGTTTATTGGTTCAGCAGTGATTGCATTTTCGCTCCCGTATACCTCCATCCAAAAGGGGCATATTGCTGTTGAATTTGTCGTGCAGCGATTTCCATGGAGGGCGCGGGTTATCATCAATATCATCAATGCCTCTATTGCAACGGTGCTGTTTGCCATTATTGCATGGCAGAGTGTGAAATATGCGCAGGGCCTGAGGATAACAGGTGAGGTCTCTTCAACGCTCCAGATGCCCACATATCCGTTTGTCTATGGTGTAGCGCTCGGATGTTTTCTGCTCTGTTTGGTCCTGCTTGTAGAGCTCTTTAGACAATTGAGGGGGGCAGAAATCGAATGAGCCCCACAACTATTGGTATAATCGGGATTATTGTGCTGTTTGTACTGCTCTTTTCCAGGATGCCGGTCGGTTTCCTCATGGCCTTGGTCGGGTTCATCGGTTTTGGTTACATCGTTTCTTTTGATGCCTCTCTCAACCTTCTGGCCAAAGATATCTTTTCCGTATTCGGTTCATATAGTCTTACTGTAATACCTCTGTTTGTGTTCATGGGGCAAGTGGCCTTTCACTCAGGCATCTCTTCACGGCTGTTTGATACTGCGTATAAATTCATAGGCCATCTTCCAGGCGGGCTGGCCATTGCGACCATCGGGGCCTGTGCCGGCTTTTCTGCCATTTGTGGTTCGACAAATGCAACCGCAGCTACCATGGGAGCAGTAGCATTGCCCGAGATGAAGCGCTACAACTACAAACCCGCACTTGCCACAGGCGTGGTTGCAGCAGGAGGGAGTCTCGGAATCCTCATCCCCCCCAGTGTTATCTTTATTGTATACGGGATATTAACAGAGCAGTCGATCGGAAAACTCTTTATGGCCGGGTTGCTCCCTGGCATTCTCCTCACCATCCTTTTTGTTCTCACCATCCTGATATGGGCCACCTTGAAGCCGGATCTGGGCCCCAGGGGGCCAAAGACGTCATTTAAAGAAAAGATTGTATCCCTTTCAGGGGTCTTTGAGACCATTATCATCTTTATCCTCGTGATGGGAGGGCTCTTTGGAGGGATTTTTACTCCCACAGAAGCCGGGGCAATAGGTGCCTTTACCACCCTTGTGGTTGCTGTAATCAGGCGGAACCTCTCATGGGATGGATTCATCAAAGCCCTGTTTGAGACCACCCGGATCAGTTGCATGATCCTGGTCATTGTTGCAGGCGCCACCATCTTCGGGCACTTTCTCGCGATTTCCCGCATCCCGTATGACATTGCCAACTGGATTTCCTCATTTCAGCTCTCCCCTGCTGTTGTCATGTGCTTTATTATCTTAGTGTATTTCATCGGCGGATGCTTTATTGATGCCTTGGCGCTCATCATGCTTACGATTCCGATATTTTACCCGCTAGTGATTGAATTCGGCTATGATCCAATATGGTTTGGGGTGATAATCGTGCTTATCACCCAGATAGGTGTTATTACACCACCGGTTGGTGTGAATGTCTACGTTGTCAGCGGTGTTGCCCGGGACGTGCCGCTTGGCGTAATCTTCAAAGGTGTGATTCCCCTGCTTATTGCAATGATTATTGCCACCTTTTTACTCATTCCTTTTCCTCAGATTGCACTTTTCATTCCAAATCTCATTAAATAGTTTCCATCCGGAAATGGCTGCCCCCATTTTTTCCCGTCAAATTTAAAGGCCCAACCCCTTTGCTTCCTTATGTCAAAAGTCAAGACCTGACACCTTTTGCAAGGAAAAGCAGGAATATTGCCTTCGGCGAACTCAGTCGAACCGTTTTTCCGCCAAAGCGCCGCAAGCGTGTTTTTCGGGTACCTTCAGCCTTCAGCCTAAACAGCTTCAGCCTGACTACGTGAGTAG
>JAYEFR010000151.1:0-2644 GCA_034716155.1 Thermodesulfobacteriota bacterium | reverse complement strand
ATGTTAAATAAGGAATTTGGGAGGGCAGGGCGGGAAGATAGTCGATAGTCGTCAGTCAAGAAATAGTCGAGAGTCAATGGGACAGTCGAGAGTCAATGGGACAGTCGAGAGTTGTGAGTCGAGAACCGATGGGGCAGTCGAGAGTCGATAGTCGATGGGGCAGTCGAGAGTTGTGAGTCGATAGTCGAGAGTCTAAAAGACAAAAGATTAAAAGAGAGTCGGAACGTGTCAATGACTTTGAGACACCTTTAGTTTTAAATTAGTGTTGCACTTAATTGTTGAACTGTGTTATTCTTTTTTAGGCTGAATGCTGATAGCTGGATGCTATTTTCATACTCAAATAGGTAGGGATTAAGTATATAGAAAAGCTTAAGTATAAGGCAAAGGTGGGTAAATAATTTCCACATAAATTGTAAAAATTTTCTCTTAAATAGGGTTTTATAGAATAATAAAAAATTTTCTCTTGATTTATTACTAAAAATCAGGTAATTAGCAAATACTATATCTGGCATGTATGTTGCTGTATTTTGTTTGGAGAGTTACAAAGTTTAATAGAAGGAGGTATGAATATGGGAAACCCTAAGAGGTCGCTTTTTTTGATTCTAGTTTTATTGTTCCTGTTTGCCCTTGGAGGATGCTCTGGTGGCAGTGATTCAGATGCCCTGGTAAGTGCCGGCGGTGAATCGAGCTATACACCTGGTGCATCTGTTAATGCTGTTGCCTACAATGAGGCTGCCGACATCACACTTTTCATATGGGATGAAGGCCAGGAAGCATTTGTCGAGCTTTCTGATGGTGAGTATGTGGATCTGACAGAGCAGCAGACAAAGACACTTGGAGTAAAGGTAGAAGGTGGCACCAAAGGTCGCGGAAGGGTGTTCATAAGCGATGGTGGTGCAAACCAGGTGGAGGCCGTGCCTGATGACACAGGATACTATGTTTGTGATTTCATGTTTGGCAGGGAGAATCTCATCTGGCCAGTCCTGATCCAGGAGATCTATTCAGACGGGTATGCATCAAAGAAAAAGATAATCCTCAGGACACGCCCGGGCGCAAAAGATAATGAGCTTGTAAGGGATGGGCTTGGTATCCAGCTGAGCAAAGAGTTTCTGGCTACCGGGGCGCTGGATAGTGTGATGATGGGTATGTCTGTTTCCCCGTCAGAGGTAGAAGGAGCGATATTAGATGCTTTAGATTTACTACCCATCAACATAATGGATGGCTTAGGTGTAGGATATCCTCCTACAGGGGATAAGGAGAAGTGTTATAAACTCGATGAGGAGTATTACAACAATCCGGTCAGTCCAAAGATGATTATAGATTCTCCCAAACCATTATTAAGTGCGTTGCTTAAGGGGCTTATTGAAGAAACAGAGGCAACATCCATGTGTCTTAACGATGTCCTCGGCGATATGGGTGGAGATGATCCCATGATGAATGCAGTATTTGATGGTCTTAATCTTGTTAAAAAATGGCTCCTCATAGATCTTTATGGCATGCCTGATAAAACATCTATAGATGCAGCAGCCTTAGGTGCAGGGCTGTATCCTGCTTATGATCCGGTAACCGGTATGGATGAAGATGAAAAGCCATTCGCATATTTCCCTGAAGATGTATATGTATATGACCCGGACAATAATGTACATTCTCCATTCATGGATCGCAATCTCACCGGTGATATCAGCGTTGATTTCTCTCAGGACAATCTCAGCCAGTTTGTAGGCGGGCTCCTTGCTAATGCAGAGATAATACTTGATGCCGGCGCTTTGCCTATCCCACTTGCGATACCAGGGAAGGAGGGGGTATTGCAAAAGATGCACATCACCTTTAACAGGGCTGGAGTGGCCGTTGATATGACTGTTGACCCCATGCTGCTCATCCTTAATGATCTGAAAATGGAGTACTATGAGGCTAATGTTCCAGTATGGCAGATCTCTCTTGATATGACATTTGAAGCTACACTTAAAAGCTCTGAGGAGGATCCTTCCACTCTCGTTGTTGGACTCAGCCTGGTACCTCAGCTCTCGCATTGTCATGTGATGAAAGATAATCTCGGCATAGGTCTTTTTGACCACTCGGTGTTTATAGAGATGCTCGTTGAAGCTGTTAATGAGATGCTAGGGGGCACTGGTACGACCATCTCTTATCCATTGAGTTTGGCGGATATGGGTATTATCCTCGGTGACCCTATCGCGACTTCATTAGAGGCAGGCCGTTGCTTCCTTGATATGGCAATAGAAGATATTGACACCAGTGGCTTATGCTTTATCTCGAGTGCAGGCATTTAACGATTGAAAATCTTCGCTCTCAAATCTTTTAGGAGGGTTTTTAATCAGGAAATATTTTAAAAGGGCAGGTAAAAAATAAAGGCCTGCCCTCTTATTCTATATGAGGAGGGTATATGAAGCTAATTCATAGATTTTGTTTATTATTGGTAGTCTTTGTCATGTTTCCAGGGCTGGCATTTGCCGTTGATGACTTTTTTAAATACAAGGATGTAGAGTTTCATTTGAAAGGCGATTATCAGGCCTATGGTAAATATTTCCATGAACGTGATATAAATGGTTACAATGGGAATGCGACAGGTACCAATCCTGTTACAGGAGAGACAATAAAGCTCCAGACAGATAAGACAGAGAGGTGG
>JAYEFR010000150.1:3593-13600 GCA_034716155.1 Thermodesulfobacteriota bacterium | reverse complement strand
GCCGTATTGCATTTCTTTAAATAAAACGAGGGGGGAGACATCCGCAGGAATAGATACCGCCTATGGCCCTAAATAAGCCAATTGCGATACGCCCTACGCACTTTTCTAAAATCTGCTTCCAAGGTCAAAATTTTCGACCTCAAAGAATTTTTTTAAAAAAATCAAAATATTATCCCCCCCCTGACTCCGTGCCTTATATCAAATATCCAGCGACACCCCTTGACCATTTATAAAGGCAATGATAAGCAATAAAAGGCTTGAGTAATAGACAGTTAAATCGAAATATTTCGATTGGTTAAGGTTGAAAATTTTATGGAGGTAATGAATCATGAAACAGATTGAAGAGCAGGCGTGGGTGGTCCCTGTTATGGCGGAGACGGATGTTTTGGTCATAGGCGGCGGTCCGGGCAGAAAACGTTGAGCGTATATTGTCGGCCATGGATGAAATACTTTCGCATGATTGATGGCTTCGTAAAAAATTCACTCCTGCGCCATCCTGCATCCTTCCTCTGTTTTTACGGGGGAAAGTTCTGCGGCGGACTTGCCGGCTTTGGGATTTTTCACAGGATAAGGGTTTGATATGAAAGTAAAATGCCCTGTGTGCGGGCGTATGGCAGAGTATAAAGATAATCCCTTTAGGCCTTTTTGCTCTAAGAGATGCAAAGATATAGACCTCGTGAACTGGGCAGATGAGCACTATAGGATTCCAGGGCGGAAAGTGAGGAAGGATGAAGATAATGAAGAATACAAACCTGAGTAGAGAATATTCTGTGATCCTTTCAAGGCCTAAACATCCTATCTCACGCAAATCAATAGATCCCAATGCATTAAAAGTCCTCTACAGACTCTACAGAAAGGGTTTCAAGGCCTATCTTGTAGGTGGTGCGGTAAGGGATCTGTTGCTGGGCAAGACCCCAAAGGATTTTGACGTGGCCACAGACGCACGCCCCGGGCAGATAAAAAGACTTTTTGCAAACTCCTATCTTATAGGGAGACGTTTCCGTCTTGTCCACGTAAGGTTTAAAGGAGACAAGGTTATAGAGGTTTCTACATTTCGCAAGACCCCTGAATCCGGGATGGATTCTGATATTGGCACAAGGAAGGTGGCGTATGGAACCCCCCGGCAGGACGCCTTTAAAAGGGATGTTACGATAAATGCACTTTTTTATGATATATCAAACTTCTCTATAATAGATTATGTGGGTGGGCTAGAGGACATCTCAGAGGGCGTAATCAGGGTCATTGGGGATCCCAATGAAAGGTATGCAGATGACCCTGTAAGGATATGGCGTGTATTAAGACATGCCGCGCGCACCAATTTTGTTATTGAGGATAATACTGCAAGGGCTATTTATACCCATAGATATATGTTGGCATCGTGTTCAGGCGCAAGATTGTTTGATGAACTGACCAAGGATATGGTATCCGGCACATCAGGGGCCTTCTTCCAGTTAATGGATTTCTATGGCGGATTTCCATATATATTTGAAGGTCTTTGGGGCTTTTTTGAGCGGAATCCAAGGGCATTTAAAGATCTGCTTGATCTTTTGGGCATGATAGACAATGCGATTCTTAAAGGAAAAGTATTATCATTAGAAATTATATTCACTGTCTTATTCTGGCCATGGTTAAAGTCTGTCTTGGCCCGGTTAAACAAAAAGGGGACAGACAGGGCAAAATGCTTGTATGAAACATTGACTGAGAGTAAGATGACAATTATTATACCTAAGCATTATAAGGCCGGTATAGTTCAAATTACTATGATCCTGGAGCGCATGTTAAAGGCCTTAGATACATCGAAAATGAGGTGGTCATTGAGGAAAAGGGCCAGGTATTCGGATGCGGCAACAATATGCTATATGATTATACATAAACGTGTGCCTGATGAGGATGACCCGTTTAAGGTGATATTCGACAAAAGATGGCCTGGCAGGAAGTTTCTAAATACCCATTGGAAGATACGACATACAACACATAGATGATGTAATACCTTATAAAGGAGAGATAGCTATGGAGAGATTAGTGGTTATAGGTGGTGTGGCAGCTGGATTATCTGCCGCAAGTGCTGCAAAGCGACTGAAAGGGTCGAGCATGGATGTGTCGGTATTTGAAAAATCAGGTTATATATCCTACGGTGCATGCTCAGAGCCGTACTTTATATCCGGTATGCTTACCACCCCTGAGGATCTGATAGAGATAACTCCGGAGGAGTTTGAAAAGAAAAGGTCCATACCTATTTATAGAAAACATGAAGTAGTGAATATAGATTATCAGGATGGCTATGTTGACGTGCTTGATTTGATAAACGGCAAGTTATCCAGGCATGCTTTTGACTACCTTATGATCGCAACCGGGGCAAAAGGTAAGAACCTGGGTGTACCAGGGGAAGATCTGGAAGGAGTGAATACTCTCAGGACCGTGGAAGATGCGATCCGGATACAGAAAAGCGCGGTGTCCGGCAAGGAAGCTGTGATATGCGGAGGTGGCTATATAGGGCTTGAGATGGCCGAAGCGTTCGTGGAGCTGGGCAAAAAGGTGACCATCCTCAAGAAGAGTTCTCAAATGTTGCTCAATTTCGATCCCGAGATGTCTGAAATCGTTGAGGAAGAAGTCAGATCAAAAGGCGTCGTAATCGAGACGGGCGTTGATATTCTGTCTTTTGAAGGAGATGGCAGGGTTGAGAGGGTTGTAACGAATAAGGGTGATTTCAAGGCAGATAGCGTATTGATAGCAAAGGGTGCGGCACCCAATGTGGATCTTGCGAATAAGATAGGTGTAAAACTAGGTGAGACAGGCGCAATAGATGTGGACAGACATCAGAGGACGAGCCTGAAACGTGTTTACTCAGGGGGTGACTGTGCTGAGGCATATCATATGGTATTGAGTAAACCTGCATATATACCCCTTGGGACAACTGCAAACAAGGCAGGAAGGGTGGCAGGAGAAAATATTGGGGGACTGAGTACTGAATTTAAAGGTATTGTGGGCACAGCCGTATCAAAGATATTTGATCTTGAAGTCGCCAGAACAGGACTCAGCCTTAAAGAGGCAGGGGTTGCAGGCCTTGATGCATACGCCATCAACATACGCCACAGGTCTCGTTCCAAGCACTACGTGGGAGGATGGCCCATAACTGTCCAGTTTACAACCGAGAAAAAAACAAAGAGACTGCTTGGTGCACAGATGCTCGGCAGGGAAGGCGCCGCGCTCAGAATAAATGTACTCGCCGCAGCCCTGTACAGCGGCATGACGGTAGAAGACGTATACAGGCTGGACCTTGGATATGCACCACCCTTTGCACCTGCGTGGGATCCTATTCTTATTGCTGCGAACAAGGCCAGGAAAGGATAGAATAAGCATGCATCGTTGTCAGTAGTCCGTTGTAAACCCTCCGGATAGAATGATCACCTTCCAATATACCACAAACAAATAAACTACGGACCACGGACAATTGTTTTCATATAAATACTCTTTAACTCTTCACTCTTCACTCTTAACTTCTTTACCAATAGAGGCATATACAGATGAGATGCGGATCCATGATATTGCCCATATCAATGCAAGGAATACCAAGGCAGAAGATAGGCCACCGCATACCATGAGCATAAATCTATACCCGGAAAAACCAGAGAGCCTTAACATAGTCTCCTTATCGGAGATGATGCCTAAAATGAAAGATTCCGAGTTGCTTTTTAGTACAGACCACGTCGCCCGTTGTGGTGGAGAAAGGCTATCCCATTCAAACCAGTGAGCACCATCAGTGCCTTTATTTAGCTTCTCTATCATCTCGTTGGTATGATCTCTGAGGTTTGTTCCAAATACTTGTTCTATATGAGTTCCATAAGTGTTTATCTTATCACTGTTAGATGCAATTAAATGATCATCTTTTATAATGAAAAATTTAAATTGATCCTCAAAAGGCCAGGAATCTTTGAAATCCTCTAAGGCTATCTTCTCAGGGGTCCTTGATAGTTGTGCAGAAAGGGAATTCTTTGCCAGCATAAGAATATCTCTTTGAAGAGTTTGCATCTTACCTAGATAATTTGTTTGCCCTTTTGTTATTACAGCCCATACACATAGCCATATAATAAGAAGAGCTATGATTGTGCCTAATTCAACCTTTGGGGTCATCCTTGCTCTAGAGACTTTTTTGTGTGATATGTTACTTTCCATATACGTTACTTATAAAATACAATAGTGGTATTATGCAACGTAAGATTTGTTACCCCAATCTATTGTAAAAAAGACACAGGTTGGATGAAGTTGCTTTGTGCTAAAGCGGGGTAATCTATTGATTATAGGCTGGTATTTTTGGGATGCCAAGTTGGTATGATGTTTGCTAGTAGGTATATGCGGTGAATGGATATGAGTAGAAAAGGGACGTTAAATATGATTATGAATAATATGGAGCCGGCCAAGGCCACAAAAATATTGGCAAAGACATTGTATAAGGAATTAAAGAAAAACGGGTTCAGCAGCGAAGCGATTGTAGATTTCTCGACAGAAATATTGGAACATTTAGCTCAAGATGTAAAGAATGAGCAGGCCTCGAAAAAGGCTGTGAAGCAAGACCTTTCATTAATAGGTTAATTTGCGTCCGCAACTCATTAAAAATGTATACCGTTTATTTTAATGTGCCGTCCTTTAGATTAGCAAGAGCTGAGTTTATCCTTAATAATCTTTAAAATTTCGGAGGTCGCCTCTTTTACATTCATTTGTGTTGTATTTACCACAATGGCGTTTTCAGGTACTATAAGTGGGGCAATCCCCCTGGTTTTATCTCGCTTGTCCCTTTCCTGGATCTCTTTCAACACTTGGTCAAAGTCCACATTTATACCTTTTGATATAAGCTCTTTGTATCTGCGACCGGCTCGTTCCTTAGGGGAGGCATCAAGGTATATTTTTACATTCGCATCTGGAAATACTACAGAGCCGGTATCTCTGCCTTCTGCTACTACAGAGCATGATAAGGGATATGATTTTTGTATCTTTACGAGGTATTGTCTTGCAGATCTCAGGGTGGCTATCCTTGATGCAAGGTTACTTATACCCGGAGAGCGAATTTCAGAGGAGACATCCTTCCCATCTACAAAAATCTTGTCTTTGATCAGTTTAATGGAGGTGTTTGAGAGGATCTCGCTGCATTCTTTATCATCTTTGATGTTGCCTCCCTTTAAATCTATCGCAAGCGCAGCCCCTCGATATAGCGCTCCTGTATCAAGATAGCTAAAACCCAGCTTTTTGGCTATTGCCTTTGCTATGGTGGATTTTCCGGTGCCGGATGGGCCATCTATTGTGATGATTTTATTTTTCAACCAAGCCTCTCCATGGCGTTAAAGAACCCGGGATATGATATATCCACACATTCTCGATTATCGAGCCGTATATTTATATCTGCTATCTTGCCAAGTATGTAGAATGCCATGGCTATTCTGTGATCACCAAATGTCTCTATAGCCCCGGCAGATAATTCTAATGGCCCATCTATAATCATGCCATCTTCCATCTCGGCTACCTTGGCTCCCAGGGCGGCAAATCCCTTCATCATAGCGGATATCCTGTCTGTCTCCTTTACTCTGAGTTCTTTTGCATCCTTTATTATGGTCTTCCCTGTGGCGAGGGCGGCTGCTACGGCAAGGATAGGGATCTCATCTATGAGGTGGGGGATCTCAGGACCTTCTATGGTGGTTGATGTGAGGTCATGACCCTTTATAAGGATGTCACCAATCTTTTCTCCTGTGATATCCCTGGGATTCTCTATAGATATATCTGCCCCCATTCTTTTTAATACATCGATGAAACCTGTTCTTGTTGGGTTTACGCACACATCTTTAATCAATAATTCCGAACCCGTAGTTGTCGCAGCCCATACGGCAGGGAATACGGCTGAAGAAGGATCTCCCGGGACTACCACATCTCTTGCTTTCAAGGTTTGCCCGCCAGATATAGTGACCTTTGTTTCCATTATATCTACCTTTGCTCCGAAAAATTTGAGCATCCTTTCTGTGTGATCACGACTCTTTATGGGTTCTCTCACCTCAGTTGTCCCCATCCCTTTGATCCCAGCTAAGAGTATAGCGGATTTTACCTGTGCAGATGCGATGGGCATTCTATATGATATACCTTTTAATCTGGTCCCTTTTATTGCCATGGGCAGATATCTTTTTTCTCTGGCCATGAAAATTGCCCCCATTTGCTTTAAGGGCTTGATGACCCTTTGCATGGGCCTTTTTATCAGGGAGTTATCTCCAGTGATTATGCTAACCCCATCTACACCTGCAGCTATACCGCTCAATAACCTTGCTGTAGTGCCGGAATTGCCTGCATCTATTATGGCACATGGCTCTTTAAGATGATCTCCATTGATCAAATATATATCACCATCCCTTTTTATTTGAGTGCCTAACGCTACAAGGGCATTATTAGTACTCATAATATCTCTTGATTCCAGAATGCCCTTTATAGATGTTGTGCCCTTGGCCAGCGCACCTATTATAAGGGATCTGTGTGAGATGGATTTATCTCCCGGGGGGGTTATTTCACCCGTTATGTTCATACAATGATCTCCTTATTTTGCTGTATCCCCGCAAGGCTTCTTCAAGTTTACCTGCCTGTCCCTTCCTTATGTAGGATTTTACCTTGGTGAGCTCCTTTATATAATCATCTATTAGAGGCAGTATGTTATGACTATTTACCATAAAGATATCTCTCCACATTATTGGGTCAGAACCTGCAATCCTGGAGAAATCCTTAAAGCCTTTGCCTATAAGAGATGGGTGAATATTTTTCTCTTTCACAAGATGCATGAATACAAAGCTTAAAAGGTGAGGAAAGTGGCTTATCCTTGACATGATCTTGTCATGCTCTTCTGGTCCCATAAATATAGGCCTTGCTCCGCACATCTCCCAAACCTTTTTTACCTTTTTGATACAGGATTCTTTAGATGTGGGGGTGGGGGTGATGATGCTCACCGTATCCTTAAACAGGTCCATATCACTTAATGTATATCCGGATGTCTCTTTGCCTGCCATGGGATGAGACCCAACGAACCAGGGCCATAGCGGGTTTATGCTTCTAACGATTTCAGCCTTTGTTGAGCCGGTGTCAGTAACCACAGTGCCTTCATCCATATGCGGCAGTAATCTTTGTACGACCTCCACAACAGTGCCCACAGGTAACGCAACAACTACTATCTCACATCCGCTTACAAGGGACAGGTCATCACCTCCCTGAGTTATAACTCCATCATTGAGGGCATGATCTACAACGGATCTATCCTTGTCTATGCCTATAATGGTGGCGCTGCCTTTAAGCGCCTTTGCCATGGATGACCCTAGAAGCCCAAGACCGACTATTGCTATCTTCATCTTTTAAGGATCTCTTTTAATGCAGTTATAAAAGAGATGTTTTCATGAGAAAGACCCACACTTACCCTTATATATTCATCTAGGCCGTAACTTGCCATGTTTCGGACAATTATGCCTTTTTTCAGCAATGATTCATATACATCCCTGGTATTTTTACCTATCTTGACAAGGATGAAATTGGTTTGAGTTGGCACAAATTCGAGCCCTAATTCCTCAAATCGGGCACATAGATAATCTAATTCCCTCCATGTGTGAGTAATAGTGTCTTGCAAAAATTTTGTGTCTTCTAAAGCTGCAATCCCTGCCTTTTGGGCAAGTGTGTTTACATTAAATGGTGGCTTTATCCGCCAAATTGGATCCAAAAGGGACTCCTTAGCAATCCCAAACCCAACCCTGAGTCCTGCGAGCCCATGTGATTTTGACAAGGTCATGAGGACAAAGATTTTAGCCTTAGTGTCTATAAGATTTACTCCGCTTGTAAAGTTATCTGCCCTGACAAAGGGAGCATAGGCCTCATCTATTACTACTAGTACGTCATCGGGAATGCCACCTATAAGCTGTGATAAGCTGTCTTTATTAAGGTACACACCAGTAGGGTTGTTGGGGTTGGCTATAAATAAGATTTTTGTCCGGTTTCCTATTGCATCTTTTATTGCACCTGTGTCTGTATCTAGCCCCTGCATTGGGACATGTACTACATGTGCACCACATGAAAGGGCAGCTATCTCATAATAGCTAAACGTATATTGGGGTATGATTACCTCATCTCCCGGTTCAATATATACCTTACATATCAGGTCTATGATTTCATCAGACCCGTTTCCTGCGATTATCTGCTCTATTCCACAGTTGAAGGCCTGAGCAGCTGTCTTTCTTAGTTCATATGCGAGTGGATCAGGATACAGGTTCACCATATACCGATATTTCTTCATGGCCTCCAGCGCCATTGGGCTGGCCCCTAAGGGGTTTTCATTAGATGCCATCTTTATCGGATTTTCTATACCATAGGCCCTTGATATTTCTTCCTTGGATCTTCCAGGTACATATTGGGGAATCTTATAAATCCATGCTGGAATATTATGTTTTTTCAACTAATTAACGCTCCTTCCGGATATGATCCTAATATTATTATATCCCTTGTACAACCCTTGAGTTTAGACACAGCTTCTATTACGGGTTTATCCTTGAGATTCCCCCGTATGTCTATGAAGAATATATATTCCCATGTGCCTTTTTTTGATGGCCTGGATTCTATCTTTGTGAGGTCTATAGATTGTCCGGCAAAAGATCCGATTGCCTTATAAAGGGCACCAGGGACGTTGTCGATAGCGATAATAAAAGATGTCTTATCACGAGAACTGGGTGATGCCATGTATTTTGAGACAACCCAAAATCGAGTGATGTTATCCGGATGGTCATTTATGTTTGCTGCTATTATATCGAGTCCATATATGGTAGCGGCATGTGCTGAGGCTATAGCAGCAGATGATTGATACCTGCATGCAGCCAGTGCTGCATCTGATGTACTGGGTGTCTCTACTATCTTTACATCGGGGAGGTTTACCTTTAACCAGTGCCTGCATTGGGCAATGGCCTGTGCATGGGAGAAGACCTTGCGGATCTTACCAAGGGGGTATTTAGATAAGAGGGTATGCTGTATGGATAGCATAATCTCTTTAGAGATATAGAGGGAAGATGATGCCATAAGATCAAGGGTTTGGGTCACCATGCCCTCTGTAGAATTTTCTACTGGTACGACACCTAAATCTGCCCTGGAAGATATAACCTCTTGAAATACATCTTCTATTGTGGGTAGAGCCATGAGGTTAGCGTCATATTTGAAGATCTTATCAGCTGCCTGATGGGTGTAACTACCAATAGGACCCAGATAAGCAACCTTCTTTTTTTTCTGAAGCCTTCTGGAAATACTGAATATGGAATTATATATGTCTTCTATCATATTAGGGCTAAGGGGGGGCTTTGCCATTTTTTTAAGGATATCTGTAATAGCCTTCTCTCTTCCAGGATCGAAGACATCTATACCATGTTTGTGTTTGATTTTACCGATTTCGAGAGAAAGTTCGGTCCTTTGGCGTAAAAGGTCTACCAACCTTTTGTCTATAGAATCAAGCTGAGAGCGAATTTCTTCAATTTTCTTTTTCATCTGACACCCTTTTATAGGCTACAATCCAGATGCCTATATATTCCTATATCTCTTTCCTTATAAACTCCCATGGCCTACCGGCCACAACCAAGGATGAAAATGCTTTCGGGATGAGGGTTCTCTCGCTTACATTTTATCGCTCTTTGATACATCCTTTTGGCTTGCTTACGGGCGCTCCCTAACTCGCCCTTTGGGCTCAAACATAAGGGAACGATTCCCCTTTAAGCTCCGCCAAAGGATGTATTAGCAAATCGCGATAGAAGGTCCGCTCAAGAACCCCTCTATCCCTTAATCTGCACGGATAGATTTTCCTTTTGTCCCCCGTAATTCCCCCTTTGAAAGGGAGACACCCCGTAATTCCCCCTTTGAAGGGGGACAGGGGGATGTTATTGGAGACCCCCCTGACCCCTGATCCCCGATACCCATTTTCATATAAATAGCCTATCAAAACTTTTATAGCCTTTCAAGCCTAGCTT
>JAYEFR010000150.1:0-3493 GCA_034716155.1 Thermodesulfobacteriota bacterium | reverse complement strand
CCCCGTAATTCCCCCTTTGAAGGGGGACAGGGGGATGTTATTGGAGACCCCCCTGACCCCTGATCCCCGATACCCATTTTCATATAAATAGCCTATCAAAACTTTTATAGCCTTTCAAGCCTAGCTTCGCATACTTAAAAAATTCCCCGCTTGACTTTAGTGGGCATAATGGATGTATAATCTTTGAAAGAAAGGAAGGGCAATTGGAAGCGCTTGAGACACTTGAACAAAAGATATTGAAATTATTAGACAGTATTGGTAAGCTTAAGCGAGAAAATAAAGGATTAGACGACAAGATAAAGGAGAAGGAGGAGGAGGCAAGAGGGCTTAAACAGGAAATGAAGAACCTCTTGGCAGAAGGGGATCAGGTAAAGCAGAAAATTGCAGAGCTTATAAAAAGAATGGAAGAGTTTTAAAGGTTTTGCAGGAAACTATTAGTGTAAAAATTTTAGGGCAAGAATATATAGTAAAGACCGGGGGTAGGCAGGCGTATGTACAAGCCTTGTCTGGATATATTGATGAGAAGGTCTTGGATGTCCAAAAGGCAGGCAGTGCAGCCTCTACTATGGAGTTGGTAGCTCTTGTTATGTTGAATATGGCTGATGATGTCGCACAGGCAAAGACGGAGATGGAAGGTTTGAAAGAAAAGGTCAATACTGAGGTAAAGCATCTTATAAAGCTTATTGATAAACGGATAAAGTAAGAAAACCCCTGGGATGTTCGTGTCCCTTAAGGTCCCTTTGAGCCAACACATTAGATAAGAGGGTTTGTTCCCTGCTGTGGTGTGCAAGTTCTCTTCAAAAAGAGAAAAGCCTAAAGCAGTATATCAGACCCGCCTGACTATAAAGTCAGGTTCAAGGAACGTGAGGGTACGGCATCGCCGGGGGGTTACTTAAAAGATTTGTTCCCATAGATTCCTAATAAGTCCTCTTTATTATAAAGATATGCATAGTAAGTCTGAGATTAGAAAGGCTGCCTTAGAAAGACGCAAAGATTTTGGTAGAGGCGAAAGGGCCTTTTGGGAGAAGGCAATTCAGGACTATATTGCTGAGGCGTCTGTCTTTAAGAGGGCGAATGTTGTGGCATTATATGCGCCTATACGAGGCGAAGTGGATATATTGCCCCTGTGGCACGCCCACGACAAGGTAATGGTTTTCCCCAGGGTAGAGGGAGATACCCTTAGATTTTATCCTGTAAGGGTAAAAGATGATTTATCTAAAGGTAGCTTTGGCATACTAGAGCCAGCCCCTTCTGCTTACCAAAGGTGGATTGAGGTAAACGATATTGGTTTAATCTTGGTACCGGGTTTGGTTTTTGACAGGGCAGGTTTCAGGGTGGGATATGGCAAGGGCTTCTATGACAGGCTTCTAAATCTTTATCCGGATGTAGTGACAATGGGAGTATGTTTCGATGAGTTTTTTGTAGAAAGATTGTCTGTTGATTCATGGGACGCCAGGGTAAATTTTATAGCAACTCAGTCAGGTATATTTAAATCAGAAGGTGAGGTAATAAAGTGATAACAACAACATACATAGTTATTGGGGTATTAATAGGCATTTTTTTGGGATATGGGATAAGGGCTATTGTTAACAGGAGGGCACAGGAAAAAGCAGTATTTACAGCGGGTAAGCTGATAAATGACGCTAAGATAGAATCATCTAATATTGTAAAGGATTCTCAATTAAAGGCAAAAGACACCATATACACTGCAAAGGCTCAAAGTGAAGCTGAGGCTAAAGAGCGTCTAAAAGAGATCTCCTTTACCGAAAAACGTCTTGTCCAGAGAGAGGACATGCTCGACAAAAAATTAGCTACCCTGGATGATCGAGATCAGGAGATTAAAAAGACAGAGCGGGAATTATCAAGGCAACTCAAACAGGTAGAGCAAAACAGGGCAGAGCTTAAAGAATTGCGTAAAAAGGAGATAAACAAGCTTGAAGAGATAAGTGGGATGAGTTTGGAACAGGCAAAAAAGGAATTGATGAAAGCTCTGGAGAGTGAGGCAAGACATGAGGCAGCAAAGAAGATAAAACAGATTACCGATGAAGCAATGGTAGAGGCAGATGGAAAGGCAAAAGAGATCTTGGCAACAGCTATACAGCGTTATTCAGCTGATGTAACAAGTGAGCGCACTGTATCTGTAGTAAATTTACCTAGTGAGGAGATGAAGGGTCGCATTATAGGCAGGGAGGGTCGAAACATCAGGTCCGTAGAGGCAATTACTGGAGTTGATCTGATTGTAGACGATACCCCGGATGCAGTTATTGTATCCAGCTTTGATCCTGTAAAGCGAGAAGTAGCAAGGCTTTCTTTAGAGCGTTTGGTAATAGATGGCAGGATTCACCCATCCAGGATAGAAGAGGTTGTGGAAAAGGTAAAACAGGAGGTGGCCGATGGAATTTGGAAGGCAGGTCAAAAGGCTACATTTGATATAGGAGGGCATGGCATAAATCCAGAGATCATAAAATTGCTTGGCAAATTGAAATATCGCACCAGTTTTGCGCAGAATGTCTACCAGCATTCTATAGAGGTTGCACACCTATGCGGTATTATAGCCGCTGAGCTGGGTGTCAATCAAAAGATAGCCAAACGTATAGGGTTATTGCATGATGTAGGCAAGGCTATAGATCATGAGGTTGAAGGGTCGCATGCAGTAATAGGAGCTGAGATATTGAAACGTTATGGAGAATCTAACAAGGTGGTAGATGCAGTTGCCTCACATCATAATGAGATGCCGATCAATTCAGTATTTGGGTTTTTGGTGCAGGCAGCTGATTCATTATCTGCTGCCAGACCTGGTGCGCGTCAAGAGATGTTAGAAAATTATATAAAACGACTTACTGACCTAGAAAAGATTGCAGGTTCGTTTAAAGGTGTAGATAGGGCATATGCTATACAGGCAGGGCGTGAAGTACGGGTTATGGTGGATGTAAAACAAGTAAGCGATGATAATCTGGAATTATTAGCTCAGGAAATAGGGAAGGCCATAGAAGAGAATCTCACCTACCCAGGCCAGATAAAAGTTGTGCTTATAAGAGAGAACAGGGCTATTGGATATGCTAAATAAAGATAAGAGTTTAAGCTTTATATTGATGTTATCTTTTCGAGAGTTTGATACAGCATCTTGTCTCATGTCATATAATGGAGAGAGTCATGATCAGTAGTCAAATAAGGGAATTTACAAGAGGCATTGTTGATATCATATCAGAAGAAGAATTGATAGGTAAGCTTAAAAAGGGCGGGTCTCTTCGTGTAAAGACAGGGTTTGACCCTACAGCTCCTGACATACACTTGGGACATGTAGTGCTTCTTCAGAAGATGAAACAGTTTCAGGATGCAGGCCATGATGTAATATTTTTAATAGGTGATTTCACTGGCATGATTGGTGATCCCAGCGGCAAAAATGTGACACGGCCTCCACTCAGCAGGGATGAGGTAATCGATAATGCCAGGACATATCAGGAACAGATATTCAAGGTACTCGATAAAGATC
>JAYEFR010000149.1:0-2672 GCA_034716155.1 Thermodesulfobacteriota bacterium | reverse complement strand
TATAAATTTTTATTAAAGCGTGTATTCACAACTAAAGGAGGAAATCTTATGGGGGAAAATTTCAAGGCATGGCCTAAGGACTGGCCAAAGAATCTTAACTATCCAGAGATGCCGATCTATGACTTTTTGGACCAGGCTGCAGCGCGGGTTCCGAACAGGGTCTCGATCATCTTTGGTGGTATGGAATTAACCTTTAGCGAGCTAAAAGAGCTCAGTGACCGTTTTGCAACTGCCCTGTCTGCAATGGGGGTCAAAAAGGGTGACCGAGTGGCAATCCATCTACCTAACTGCCCACAGTTTGCCATTGCCTACTACGGGGCACTAAAGGTCGGGGCCATCTTCACGCCTTTGAGCCCCTTGTTGGCACCAAATGAAGTCCAACATCAACTAAATGATGCTGGGGCAGAGACCCTTATATCTCTGGATCTGATTTTCCCAGGTATCAAAGAAGCTCTATCTCAGACTGGGGTCAATCGGATTATCACCACAAGTATTGCCGACTGTTATAACTCCATTATCGCCCCTTTAAAGCCAATTGGCAAGATTGAGATCCCGGATACCATTGATATGGCCTCCCTTTTAAAGGAATACAAATCCGATGTACCGAGTGTGTCCATCGACGTAAAGAATGACCTGGCCCACATCGCCTACACAGGAGGCACCACCGGCATTTCAAAGGGGGTGATGCTCTCCCATCAGAATGTCGTGGCCAATGTCCTTCAGACTACATGCTGGCTGAGCGGAGCCCAGATTGAGATGACAGATGGAGTCCTGAACTTTGTTTATCCTCCAGGGGTCGATCCAAAAAAAGACCGGGTCGCGGCTCAGGATTATGAAATTTCCCTTGTGGTCGTGCCATGGTTCCATGCCATGGGGACTATTGCCTATTTGAATCAAATGATCGTCGGCGGGACAACTATGGTAGTCTTTCCCCGTTTTGATCCAAGGGAGTACATTGATGCAGTGGCCAAATATAAAGTCACTGGACTAGGTGGAGCACCCCAGCTCTACATTCCCCTTGTTAATCTCCCTGATTTTGACTCCTACGATCTTTCAGGGATTAAGGTCGTTGCATCGGGTGCAGCCCCATTGGCCCTCCCTATCCTTGAGAAGATGCTCGATGCCTTTCCAGGTGTTGTAATAGAAGCTTACGGCCTTACCGAGTGTAGCATGGGCGCAATATTCAACCCACCAGATCGTTCTACCATACGGCCTGGTTCTGTCGGCATTCCTGTGTTTGATACCGAATGCAAGATAGTTGATACGGTCACTGGTGATGATCTTCCTTCTGGATCGGAAGGAGAGCTCTGCATCAAGGGGCCGCAGATCATGAAGGGCTATTGGAACAAGCCGGAAGAAACAGCCAAAGTCCTCAAGGAGGGGTGGCTCTTCACGGGAGATATCGCAAGAGAGGACAAAGATGGTTATTTCTACATCACTGGCAGAATAAAAGATTTGATCATCTACAAGGGTTACAATGTCTACCCAAAAGAAATCGAGGAGGTAATCTTTGAGTATCCGGCCGTGCAGCAGTGTGCTGTTGTGGGGAAGCCTTCTCCTGACGGAGGAGAAGCCCCTATAGCCTTTGTGGAACTTAAGAAAGGGACACGAGCCACCAAGGAGGAGATTTTAGACTACACCAACTCAAAGATTGCTCATTATAAGAAGATCCGAGATGTAATTTTTCTTGAACAGATACCCGTGAGTGCAGCCGGAAAGGTCTTAAAGAAGGAGTTGAGAGAAAGGTTTAAGCAGGAATAACGGGCCGATCTTCTAGGTAATGTTATAGTCCATTGTCTGTTATCCGTTCTCCGTTTATAGGCGCAAGACATTGGGCTTAGGGAAATAAGGCTGCAAGAATACTTGTAACTACTCAGGTGGATAGGCTAAAGGCTGAAGGTTTTTAAGGAAAAGATTTACAAAACCCAATAATAGCATATCCATTCAAGTATAATACTCTCCAAATACGGCTTTTGCCACCCAGGGGATACCAGAATTCTTCAGTCTAATATCCTTCAGGCTAATAACCTGAGTATGTTTTCATCCTTTCCGCCTATTTTTGGCGGATGTCTGAAAAGGCCATGGGTATCTATCTAATCCATGGTGTTGTAGTAGTAACGGACTTGACATTTTTGTACTTGTCTTTCTTTACCATTTCTCTTATACCCGCAATAGTCTTTACGCCTAGATTCTTTGAGAGCATATTCACAAGAGATGAAGGTAATTTACCTCCTGGATCAGCCAATATCTGATAGGTCACCTCTGTCTTATCCTTGCCTATAGGAGTTAATATGTATTTAACTTCAGTTATTGGAATCCGTATAACCTTCTTATTCTGTGTTCTGAAATCAGTTGAGATCCTATGCGCCTGGACATGCAAGATTCCTGTTGATTTATCAATCATATATTCTGTCTTGGCTACAACATCTCTATCATGAATAGGCCATGTCATATTAGTCTTATTATATACATAAAAACTGTCCTTGATGCTTTCTAGACCTGGAATATCCACCTTGAGTGCTTCAATACACAAAAACATGTATTCTGTCTGTGCAGGGACATCGCGTAAAAGGGCCTCTATAACTGCAACAGATGCATTCACTACCCCTATGGCCTTGACTTCATCAACACTAGTCTTTGGTGTTGGCCTAGTGTAACCAATAATTCCGTCT
>JAYEFR010000148.1:0-2689 GCA_034716155.1 Thermodesulfobacteriota bacterium | reverse complement strand
CCCTTTTTTGTTTTTTTGCATGCCAGAATGATCTTTAGTGCACCTATGAAAAGACCTGCTGGTTTTACCCTTATAGAGCTCATGATAGTAGTTGCTATTATAGGTGTTTTGGTCGCTGTTGCAATCCCTGCATATGATGGCTATATAAAAAAAGCAAGGCTCTCCGAGGTCACGCTTTCCATGGGTTCGATCATGAATGCGTATATTACAAGCGTGCAGCTAGGAAGACCTCCTACAGGAGATATGACCTGTCAGACCCAGATTGCTTCTTCTCTTGGTATTACCCCATCCACCACATATACTAAGCCTGGTTGAGGCTGGAAATTTAAGGCGACCGGTCCGGCCGTCTATGTTCAGGTCGATAATTTGTGGAATATAGGCAATCCTGTAGACAACAAAAATATTAGGCTTACATATAAAGGACTTGCTACCAGGCCCACATGGTCGTCAACTAACCTGCCTGGCAGTTATGTGCCCAGGAATTGAGCCCCGTCCCGTACACGAACGGGGACAGGGGATCTCAAATCCGACATTTGCTGCAAGGGGGACCTCTGCCCATGAATAAAAAATATTTTTGCATGCCGAAATGATTTCAATCCACAGATTTCGCAGATTGCACGAATTACTCTAATCACTTGAGGGGCAATGCGAAATCTGCAGGGTATAATTCCACGATTTCTTGCTGCGATAGAGAAGATAAAACACTTATTTTGCTACCCCGCGGCTTGCCACGGGGCAGTTCATAGAAGATCTGTCTTTGATATTCTTGGTGCCCCCGGCAAGATTCGAACTTGCGACACCAGGATTAGGAATCCTGTGCTCTATCCCCTGAGCTACGGGGGCAATAGAAGCCTTACTACCCCCTTGAGATAGTTTGAGTCAAGAAAAATTCAATCCAGATCGTTGATGATGCAAGTGGTCTATTGAGCGTTGTCAGTTGCTAATCAAATAAAGAGAGGGGGCCTGCCTGCGGGTACGTACTAATAGGTTTAAGAATGTATAGTGATCATGAAATGATCGAAGGGGTGCAACGGACAACTAACGACTATCAACGGACATTAACGTATCTTTCACCTTGCCTGCAATAAGGCAATAGGTTATACCTCATGCCCTATGAGAGCCCCTGAGATTTTGGCACCTGCCGGAAATATGGAGGCCTTGGAGACGGCATGCATCTATGGTGCGGATGCCGTGTATCTCGGTCTTAAGGAGGGATTTAGTCTTAGGGAAGGTGCAAAAAATTTTGACATGGGTGAACTGGAAGAGGCTGTAAGCTTTGCCCATTCACAAGGGGTTAAGGTATATCTTACCCTAAATGCATACCCGCATGACGATGAATTTGTGGCATTGCCCGATATTATAAGGGTTGCGGCTGAAGTATGCGTTGATGCCTTTATCATCTCGGATATGGGGGTGCTCACCCTTGCAAAAGAGCTGGCGCCTGAAATCCCCATCCATTTAAGCACGCAGGCAAACACCACAAATACCAGGGCGGTAAATGCCTGGGGCTCTTTAGGTGTTAAGAGGATAATCCTTGCCAGGGAGTTGTCGTCCGAGGAGATAGCAAGGATAAGAAGGTATACAGGCCTTGAGCTGGAGATATTTGTGCATGGGAGCATGTGTATATCTATCTCTGGAAGGTGTTTGATCAGTAATTACTTATGTGACAGGGATGCAAACAGGGGCATGTGTGCGCAGCCCTGCAGGTGGGACTATGCCCTTGTAGAGCGCAGCAAAAAAGGTGAATATATGCCTGTGTTTGAAGAGGACGGGTTTACATCCCTCTATAACTCCAAGGACTTATGTCTTATGCCTGTAATGGACAAGGTAATGGAATTAAATCTCGATGGGCTTAAGATAGAAGGTAGAGGCAAGACCATTCTATATGTAGCAACCACGGTTGCTGCATATAAAATGGCGAGGGACGGGTGGGCTGAAGATCCGGAAAGGTTTAAGGTGGACCTTGAATGGACACAAGAGCTTCAAAAAATAAGCAACAGGAGATATTTTCTGGGATTTTTTGAAGGTAAGCCCCCTCAAGACAGTATAAATTACGGGTTTAAAGGCTATACCCAGACGCATCACCTGGCTGCAAAGGTACTTGGGACGGAAGGTGATCTTACACAATTTGAGGCCAGGAATCCCCTTGTAGAAGGGATGGAGCTCGAGTGGATGTCCGCCTGTTTTAAGAGGCGGAAATTTATCCTGGGTGGTGCAAAGGTAGATGGCCTTTCCGCAACTTATATAAAACCGAACCAGATATTTACGATGAAGGCGCCCTTTAGGCCTAAGGTTGGAGAATTGGTAAGAAAACCATCTAGCCAGGGAGATAAGGCTTAAGGTTTATGACAGAGATATTAGACGGTCTAAATACGGAACAGAAAAGGGCTGTAACCCACATGAATGGTCCCCTCATAGTATTTGCAGGGGCTGGATCCGGCAAGACACGGATTATTATCCACAGGGTGGCATACCTGATTAAAAAAGGGGTGAGGCCCCATGAAATATTGTGCCTTACATTTACCAATAAGGCAGCCACTGAGATGAAGCAGAGGCTCAAAGCCATGGTTGGCCTGCGCTCCGCAGGTGTATGGGCAGGCACATTCCATGCGTTTGGGGCATGGTTTTTAAGGCACGAGGCAGCAAGGATAGGGTATACTACCAGTTTTGTTATATATGATGAGGCTGA
>JAYEFR010000147.1:0-2697 GCA_034716155.1 Thermodesulfobacteriota bacterium | reverse complement strand
AGCGGAAATATTATTCTGCTGAAAATTTCAAGATATTAAAAGGGGCATTGGTGGGACGGGTGTCATGAGGCATAGGGAGCCAAATGTTGAGCCGGAGAGGGTATCTTCTTAAGAGGCGAATATGAGTAATAAGGTGATTTATTGTGCGGCGACCCTCGATCCGCAGATTACACAGATTACACAGATTAATAAAGACAGAAAGGATACGGAAGCTGTTAGATGAAAAACAAAAGAAATATACCCTTTTTTAATTATCCTGCTTTATTTAAGGCACAGGAAAAGGAGATAATGGATACACTGCATGGTGTGATGAGCAGGGGCGCTTATATTCTGCAGAGAGATTTAGAGGAGTTTGAAGATAATATAAAAGAACTTATCGGGGTTAAGCATATTTTGGGAGTAGCGGATGGCACAAATGCCTTGATGTTATCACTTCGCGCTGCCGGTGTGGGTCATGGGGATGAGGTCATTATGTCATCCCATACCTATATCGCTACTGCTGCCGCAGCACATTTTGTTGGAGCAACGCCGGTATTGGTAGAATGCGGTGCGGATCACATGATAGATCCAGAAAGCGTTGAACGAGCTATTACAGATAACACCAGAGTTATCATGCCTACCCAGCTTAATGGTCGTACCTGCGATATGAATGCATTACAGGCAATTGCAGATGAATATGGTTTGATAATTATTGAAGACGCGGCTCAAGCGCTTTCTTCAAAGTTCAAGGGGAAATATGCGGGAACCTTTGGCCTGGCCGGGACATTCAGTTTTTATCCTGCCAAATTGCTGGGATGTTTCGGAGATGGCGGCGCTGTTGTTACCAACGATGATAAGATAGCTGAGCGTGTTGCTTTGTTGCGTGATCATGGGCGCAACAAAGAAGGCGAGGTTGTAACCTGGGGGACAAACAGCCGTTTGGATAATATGCAGGCCGCAATTTTAAATATGAAGCTGAAAACGTTTACAAAGGATATGAAACGGAGGCGGGAAGTTGCGTCTATGTATAATCAGGCTTTAAGAGGCATTGATGATTTGGTTTTGCCCCCTGCACCGGATGCAGATGAGAGGCATTATGATGTTTATCAGAATTATGAGTTGGAATCCGGGCATCGAGATAAACTCAGGAGCTTTCTGGCAGAACACGGAGTTGGGACGATTATTCAGTGGGGTGGAAAGGCTGTTCATCAGTTTAAGGGGCTTGGGTTTGATAATGTGCGGTTGCCTGTAGTTGAGAAAATGACTAGTGTCGTGTCACGTCTCGAGTGTCATTGCGAGCGAAGCGAAGCAATCTCCTGCTACCAGGAGCTAACTTGGCATAATCCAAGAGATTGCTATGGCCTTCGGCCTCGCAATGACGAAGGCTTGTACGTCACTGCAAGCTTGCCAGGACACTATTATAAATAAAGCGGCCAACTGGCATTATATGAATGGGGGCAAAGCCTCGGTGCCAGTGGTTATCTGGGGAATTATCAACCGGGACGGGGAACAGGGGGCACAGCATTCTCAGGCAATTCAGGCGATGTTCGCGCATATACCGGGCCTGAAAGTTGTAATGCCTTCGACGTCCTATGACGCGAAGGGTTTGATGATAGAAGCAATCAGAGACCCCAACCCCGTCGTGTTTATTGATGATCGCTGGCTGCATAATTTTGAAGATATTGTTCCGGAGGAAGTATATGGTGTGGAAATCGGCAAGGGTATTGTCAGGCGAGAGGGCAAGGACATAACCGTGGTTGCCGCTTCTTTCATGGCTCATGAATCAATCAAAGCCGTTCCGGAATTGGAAAAAGAGGGCATAGATGTCGAGTTTATTGATCCCCGTACTGTGAAGCCGGTCGATCAGGATTTAATATTAAAATCTGTCATGAAGACGGGCAGGCTGCTTGTGGTGGATGGTGGATGGAAAACATGTGGTCTCGCCGCGGAGATATCGGCAATGGTATCGGAGAATGTATTCGAGTACCTTAAAGCCCCAATCAAAAGGTTAACACTGCCAGACTGCCCGGCGCCAGCCAGCGCGGAACTGGAAAAGGAATTTTATAAGTACAGCGGAGATGTTGTGGAAGCGGTTAAAGAGATCATGGCGTGAAATATCTCTCGCAAAGGCGCAAAGGGATAAAGATAGGAGACTGGAGACCGGAGACAGGATACGGGAAAGAAGGGAGACCGGAGGACGGAGACAGGATGCGGGAAAGAAGGGAGACCGGAGACGGGATACGGGAAGGGCCTCACGCAAAGGCGCAAAGACGCGAAATAATATAGAAAAAAAGACATATCCTTGCAGCGTTGTTGGGGGTGAAGTAGCGGAGGATTTGTTTGAGAGGGGGCTTTGTTTGCCTTCGGGGATGGCGATGACGGATGGGGATTTGGATCGGGTAATTGATACGATATTAAATAGTCGATTCCGGTAAAGGTTGTGAGGAGGGAAGGGGTAACGCACTGAACGGAGACGGGAGGCCGGAGACGGGAGACCGGGAAAGATGGGAGACCGGAGACGGGAGAAGGGAAAGAAGGGAGGGAAAACAACGGGGTCACCCATTAAATATTGACTTTTGACTTATCGAGCCGGCTTTTTAGCGGTTTCTTTTGTGGCATGGGCTTTTTTAAGTTGTTTGAGATCATTTACTTCGAATGTATATGCTCTGCCTACTTTATAGGCCGATATTCTGCCTGTTTTGATCCACCTCCTGAGAG
>JAYEFR010000146.1:0-2729 GCA_034716155.1 Thermodesulfobacteriota bacterium | reverse complement strand
GTCATAGACGATGTTATCTATTTCCTTATCTGCCCGCTTAATCTCTCTGATAAGCTCATCACGCTCATTACAGGGTGTGTTCCGGACTGGCACTAGACGTTTATTCAGCTCCAGCATCTTGTCCACAAGGGTCACCAAATCATCGTGCATCTTTTTATCGTTGGGGTTATCAAAGTCGATGTGACGGATGGGGAATCTATCCAGATGAACCTTCTTTAATTGCGGCATGGTATCTATGTTCGTCACCAAGCGACTGATATAGTAGCAGTTTAGCAGGCATGAATTAAGCAGAGCCAAAATATAGCGAAGCTCACATCCTTTATCCTCCAATATATAAAGAAAATAAAGAGATTGTTCTGGAAAGTTACCCGATTTATCGAGCGTGGCTAAAATTCTGTCCCCCGTTTTCCTAAGCAGTATTTTTTCTTTAATTCCCAGCTTAGTTACAGCCTGAGTGCCACCAGCTAAATTGGTTTTGATAAAGTTAAAGTAGAAATGACCTTCTACCGCATATCTCAATACATTCTCGCCCTTATAAACCGCAATATCATCTTGCGAAGTGGATATCTTGGTCACTTTCCCTGATTTTGCAATGAACCCAACATTCGACCCTGATATTTCCCCAAGAGGAACGGTTCGGCTCTTTTCCACTTTGTCCATAATAATTGCAAGTCTTCGGTCAACCCGAGGCGCAAAAGAGTGGTCAGCACTTTTCCGATAGAACGCTTGGGGGACTATTACCGACGGCTCTTCCCACTGATGCACAGCAATTTCCCAATTCTCTGATGGCTTACCCTTTTGGACTATATAAATCGCCGCATCCGCTATCGTTCCAGGAAATGGAACTCTATAAATTAGGGAATGCACCCTGCAAGTCTCAAGTATCTGTTTCCGGAGGTCTTCAAATTGTAAATTGGAGAATACTCTGTCTGGTATGACAAAGCTATGAAACCCTCCTTCTTTTAGCAGCATAAGTGAGCGCTTTATAAAATATTCGACCATGTTTGGTCGATATGTATCGGCCTTATACTCTTCTGTAAGATAATTAATTTCAGCCTCAGTAAAATCCTCCACGCCAAACTTCCCCTTTAGCGAAACCCAAGGTGGATTGCCAATAACCACATCAAAGCCGCCTTGAGCCATAATATCCTTAAATTCCTGTTCCCAGTCGAAGGGTTTCTTCTCCCGCCAGTTATCACCAAAGTAGCCTTCGAGTTCCTCCTCAGTGCCTGAGATTAGGGAGTTGCCCTGGCGGATGTTATCGGTAAGACTGGGGAGGCTGTCGCGCTTTGCCAGACTGCGCAGCAGCAAATTTAACCTGGCTATCTCCACTGCCTGCATGTCCAGGTCAACGCCGAAGATGTTACTGGTCAGAATTTGCAGGCGTTCCCACTGGTCGAGCTCAGAAACAGGTTTACCCCGCTGATAGGCGTGATAATTTAAGAGTTCATCATAGGCGCGGATTAGGAAAGAGCCTGAACCGCAGGCTGGGTCCAGGATTTTCATATTGAGTATTTTATTGTAGTTCCGCTCTTGAAGGAAGCGCCCGATGGTTTCCTTGACTATATAGCTTGTTACGAATTTTGGGGTGTAGTAGATGCCGTGCTCTTTGCGGCGCTGCTTTTTGGCGGTAATCTCAATGATTGGCTCCTGGGGAAGCCCTAAATCCATTCGAGCTTGTGCTTCACTCGCCCTCTGTTTAACCACGGTGGCTACATGTCCCAGGTATTGCTCGTAAACTGCACCCAATACATCGGCATCAATCAGGGAGAAATCGTAGCTTGCTATGCCGCCCGGGATTTCATATAAGCCATTAAGGATGCCCTCAATGGTGGCACTCTCAATGAAGACCTCATCGGTGAGATGGTGCTGGAAGAGGTCGCTATCATAGTAGCCGTCAAAGTAGCGAAAGATAGAGCGCAGTGTTTCAATAAGTTCC
This sequence comes from Thermodesulfobacteriota bacterium, assembly GCA_034716155.1. Classification (GTDB taxonomy): domain Bacteria; phylum Desulfobacterota; class Desulfomonilia; order UBA1062; family UBA1062; genus JAGGYK01. The sequence continues at coordinate 790 of JAYEFR010000146.1, read as the reverse complement.
CCCTTGCCACCGATACGCTTCCATTCATGAACGGCACTGAGCAGGGCTTTATTTTCTATCCCCCTGTCTTCACAGGTGCGAATGAAGATGAGACGGTTAAAAAGCCGTTGAATAACCTCGTCTATCTGGCTGAAGCTTAGATTTTGATTGTAGTGATAAAGCTGGGAGGAGAGGCCTTCACGCCACTGGCGGAGCTGATTGTAAAGCCGCTGTTCTACTCCCAGTCGAGGAGGAAGGGCCCCGTATTTTTCTGCTTTCTCATTCAGGGCATTACTTAGGAACGACTCCCTGGATAGGAGCCACAGGTCATCAAAATCTCTCAGGTAGTTGTCACAAGAAAGATTTATAAAAGAGCGGCTGGTTTGGGCATTATATACCTGTAGCCCCTCAAAGTCGGTGAGGACTGCCCAGGTTATTCCTTTATTGTAGGCATAGGTGATGGCCTGTTTGACATATTCAGGCTTGGTCAACTCGGCCCGCAGTGCCTTGGCCTCCAAATAGAACTGGGAGACACCATGTAGCTTAAAAACATAATCCGCCAGCCCACCGGCTGCCTTAACCTCTTCAGCTACCTCCTCACGGCTATATACATCCCAGCCTAATGCACCGAATAGAGGTTCTATAAAGGTGCGGCGGGTATCTGCCTCAGAGTATGTTCTAATACTCCTCTCGTCGAGGCTTTGATACCTGGCAACTAATTTGGCTATTTCCTGGCGGGCTTCTTCTTTGGTCATCTCTTAGTCCATCCTACTGTATCATCATAAGCCCTGCATCTCTCCTCGGCAAATGC
>JAYEFR010000145.1:0-2731 GCA_034716155.1 Thermodesulfobacteriota bacterium | reverse complement strand
TTTCGACTCACGACTCACGACTCTCGACCTGTTCAGACTGTTTTTATTAACCCAAAACCCAACACTCAAAACCCAAAACTTTTTTACTATTCACTGTTTACTATCCTCTCAAATCTTCTCCACCTTCTTCATTGCCTCCCGGGCTATCTTTTTATCCTTCTCTAATAAGCCTCTTCCCTCATCTTTAAGGGCCTTTTCTAATGCGACTCTGGCAGGGATCAATTGATTCATCTTGATATAAGTAAGTCCAAGATGAAGTTGAAGTGTGGGGTTATCACCTTTAGCCTCAGCCTGTTTAAATGCTTCTAATGCCTTGTCATAATCCTTATTCTGATAATATACCCATCCAAAGGTATCCAGGATGTCTATATTTAAGAATCTCTTTGGTATATCTTTTAAAAGTTTTAGCGCCCTATTTAAGTTTTTCTTGCCCGGGTATTTGTCGGCATAGATATAAGCCAGATTATTGAGCCCTGGCACAAACTTTGGATGTTCATCTACTGTCCTCTCATACCACCTGCGGGCATTATCATAATCTCTTTTCCCTTCATAAAGGTTTGCTATTGTGAATTTTATTCCTGCCGAATCCGGCTTCATGTTCAGAGCGGATTCTAATTTTTCAATGCCTTTATCGACCTTGCCTTGCTTTAGATAGAGGTTTGCAAGCGCTGCATAGGGTTCAAGGGCATTTGGTTTTAACTCCATAGCCTTCCTGATTTCGGTTTCAGCCGCCCCGAATTTCTTTCCCGAGCTGTAGATCCGGCTCATGAGAATTCGTATGCCGGGCTCGGCATCAAGCGCCTTTGCGATCTGCTGCCTGCACTTTTTCAGAGCTATATCCGGTTTCTTAAGAAACATCTGCAGGCTCACGGCATTTGACAAGACCTTTATATTCCCCGGATAAAGAGATAGCGCTCTGTCTAATTCTGCCTGGGCCTTTGCATAATCCTTTTTCACCATATAGACGAGGCTCATCTTGATAAAGCCATTTATATCTCCTGGCGCCTTCTCCTTTAATTCCTTAAAACGGGCCTCCGCCCTTGCAATATCTCCCTTGATCAAATAAAGATTCCCAATATAACTGATGGCAAGTGGATTATCAGGATCTTTACTCAAGATATCCTTTAAGAGGGTGATTGCATCATCGAATGCCTTGTCTTTAGTGTACAGATTAAGGATCACATCGAGTGCATCTTTGTATCTGGGGTTGAGGGTAAGCGCCTTTTTCAGGTTATCCATGGCCAGGGCCTTTTCCTTATTCAGAAGATGTGCATGGGCAAGATAAAGGTATCCTTTAGGGTCATTCGGCGCTTCATCAACCACAACACGGAACTCACCCACTGCATCAACACCTTCGCCTTCAGCAAGCAAGATAGTGCCCTTTAAAAAACGCGCCTCCACATCCTTGGGCTTTTCCTTGATCACTGTTTCAAGCTGGGCATGAGCCAGATCCATCTTTTTCTGATAAAGATAGATCTTGGCCATCTGATTTCTGGCAGTATATGCCTCCGGCCTTTTGGGATTGTCTTTAATCAGCGCTTCATAGGTCGCAAGCGAGAGATCTGCCTGATTATTCTTCATATACATGTCAGCCAAGAGCAACTTGAGCTTCAGCTCCTCCGGCAGATCTGTGACCGCATTTTTCAGCGTCTCAATTGCCTTATCAAGGTTGGCCTGACCCTGATAGAATCTTGCCAGCAATGTCCTGTAATCTATATTGCCCGAATCATCTTTTATCAAAGAATTTAAGACCTCCTCAGCCTTTTCGGGTTGATTGCTCAGTGTATAAAACCTGGCCAGGATAACCCGATAGTCCTTATTTTCAGGATAATACCGCACAATGTCCTTATATACTGTTTCTGCCTGAGAAAAATCTTTGTTCTTCACATACAAACCGGCAAGCCCAAATAAAAGGGAGGAATCTTTGTTATTGTTTTTAAGGCCCTGCTTCAAGATCACCTCTGCCTCGTGCATGCCGGACTTTTTCTCCATGAGGCCTGCCAGGGTGAGGTAGGCATCGACCATCCCCGGGGCTTTCTCAATAATCGCCCTTAATATCTTTTCCGCCTCGCCTGCCTTATTTTCGAAGATGAGAACCACGCTATTTAATAAAAGCGCCTTCGAGTTTTCCGGCTCCTTTCCCAATACGAGGGAGATCTTCTCCTTTGCCTTATCTGTTTGTTTGGCCATTATAAGTAGCTCAGCCAGGGAGAGATGCGCATCCAATAGGCCCGGATCGATCTCCACTGCCTTGTTTAAATACCCGAATGCCTTGCGCCAGTTTTTAAGCCTGAATTCGCACTCCCCAAGTCTTTGATAGGCCGGGGCAAATCCCGGGTCGATCTGGAGGGCATTCTTAAATTCAAGCTCGGCCTTGGTGTAGTCCTTTTGCTCAAAGAGGACCTGGCCCTTTTCATAATATATGTCACGCTTTTCTTCCTTGCTCGCACATCCTGCGATAGCAACAATCAAAATAACAAGATAGATAATCTTTTTTACATACATTTTGATAAACCTCCCTTTATGTTTATTGTTTAACACCAAATTGACACCTTTTGATTACACCACCCAGCCCCGTATTCCCCCCCCTTTGAAGGGGGCCGATGGGGATGTTACCCTTACGTAATTCCCCCTTTGAAGGGGGCCAGGGGGATGTTCCCCCTTTCACACATGAGTCCACCTGTCATTGCGAGGAGGCCATAGGCCGACGTGGCAATCCCGTTGGTTGCAG
>JAYEFR010000144.1:0-2740 GCA_034716155.1 Thermodesulfobacteriota bacterium | reverse complement strand
TGAGATTTTTCCCTGCAGAGGCATCCGTGTAGCCACAAGAAAAAAATTGACCTCTAACCGAAAAGTCTCTTGATTTCAATAGGTTGACTTTGATTAAGCTCGCCATCTTTATGGAACTTCTGTTAAAAAACTTCAAGATTTGCTGGGCGTTCCGATAATTCCCACATCGGGACTCAGCGGAGAGGGCATCAAACAGCTGGCCGAACATATAAAGGATGCGTCAAGCCCAGAGTTTCACAAACGCACTCAAAGCGAGCGATGGAGCGATGTTGGAAGAATTATAAATGAAGTGCAAACAATTGAGCACAGACACCCCACGTTTATTGAAAGATTCCAGAACGCCACGATCAGACCCCTGACTGGCATTCCGATTGCGATAATTGTCTTGTTTTTAGCAGCCATAATCATAATGGCTGTTTCCATGACATTGTTTAAGGTCGTCATAATACCGTTCCTTGGTAAATGCTATCTACCTATTATCCAACACCTGAGTTCATCATTGGGTGGGGAAAGATTTATTCATGATATACTCATCGGGAGACTTGAAGGCGGCGAATTGAATACCATGGCACTGTTCCAGTCGATGGGTCTTTTAACCATGGCTGTTGCTGTACCGCTGGCAGTTCTGGGAGTCCTCATCGGATTCTATTTGGCACTTGGACTGCTCGAAGATTCCGGCTACCTGCCAAGACTTGCAGTGCTCGTTGACTCAATATTCCACAGATTAGGATTGCATGGATATGCAATCATTCCAACATTTTTAGGTCTGGGATGCAATGTGATCGGTACATTTGGGGCACGGGTCATGGAGACACGAAAACAGAGATTTATTGCGATGACGTTGATGGCTATTGCTGTTCCGTGTGCAGCGCAGTTAGCAATGCTTGTCGCATTATTTTTTGGTCTGGATCTGGCAATGGAAGGCGCTAATATTTCTGCTGGAGAGATCAAAGGATTTGAAAATTATATCTGGCTGGTCATTCTTGTCTTAATTTTGATTTATATTGTCGGTGGTCTTTTGATGAATAAATTTATCAGGGGCGAGAAGGGCGAAAGTGAGAGTGAGATATTGCTGGAGATTCCCCTATACAGGAGGCCACGAATGAGCACTGTATTAAAAAAATTATGGATGAGAATTCGAATGTTTCTGACGGAAGCGATTCCATGGTTACTGGTGGGCGTTTTGTTTGTAAATATTCTATATATCTGGGGAGTCCTTGATTTCATTGGCGATGTATGTTCACCTATAATCGTAGGTTTATTCGGACTTCCAAAAGAGGCAATTCTGGCATTGGTTGTGGGATTTTTGAGAAAGGATCTAGCTGTCGGGACACTGATCCCATTGGTGACAGGTGGGGTTATGGATGGCATGCAGTTGGTTATTGCATCCGTGATCCTGGTGATTTACTTTCCATGTTACACCACATTTGTGGTAATGCTGCGGGAACTGGGTCTTCGTGACATGATGCTATCGGTGGGGATTATGCTAAGCACAGTTTTGATTGTCGGGACTGGTTTGAGGATACTGCTGGTTGGGTTTTGAAGATAAAAATCGAGGGGAAGAATAATCATGAATATAAAAAACTATGGAAAGCCCATGTCCTCCACTATCCGCGAAATGCCCCCCTGGCTTAGGCGCAAGGCTATGTTCATTTCATTTAAGCTCATGCTCAAGCATCTAAGAGTAATTGGGCTGGTGCGGTTTTTTTTGACCTTACCTGGTGAGTGGAGGCGACTAATGAACCACGATTATGCAGTTGTTTGTGAGAGAGGCATAGTTGACCAAGATTTTGTTAACATGCAGATTCAGAGTACAGCTATGTTTTCTACCATGGCAAGAGTGGTGGGGACAGAAAAGGCTTTAGATATTCAAACACAAATCGCAGGGAATATAGCCTATGATCTTATGTCCAATCTAGGACCGTCGCCAGAGGAATTAAAGGCCACTGGAGATCAGTTTGGGGCATTCAGGGCATGGATGAAGGCATTGTATCAGGCTGACAAAGAGGCCGGGATACATGATTACGAAATTGTGGAAGATACGCCAGATGCATTTCAGGTAAATGTAACTTATTGTGCTTTTTACGCCATTCCAGCAGAGGTTGGTCTAGGGATTGCTTGTCAGCCAAGTTGTTACTGTGATGAAATCTTTTTCCCAAGATATTGTGCTCAAATCGGGTCTTGTTTCAAACGAGAAAGCACTATCGCACGTGGGGCAAAGGTATGTGATTTTCGGTTTGAACACGTTGCACAGGGAAAAACCAAAAAGGAGGTTGATTAAAATGTTAGGATTCTGGAATCTATGGCTCTTGTTTGTGATTGGGTATGGGATAATTTGGGCTTCGATGATATTAACTGATAAAAAGCGAGGAAAACCCATCGAAGACCCTGAGATTTACAAACTCCATGGCAAGAAACGTATGATTATAGGAGGAATGCTCCCATTTATAGCTCTTCTTTTTGGTTCTATCTTTATATCTATCAACCTTGGATCCTTATTCTGGGTTGGGTTACTGATTTTTATTTTTGGAATCATTTTGAATATAGTTGCGATGTATTCATTTGCACAATTTAAAGGTGGAGTAAACACAACAGGAATTTATCAATACTCTAGAAACCCAATGTATGTCGGTGGGTTTTTGTTTGTTTTGGGTTTGAACTTGATGGGGTGGTCTATTTCACTAATGAACATGATCTTTGTTGGTTTGTCGCTTCTATGGATTGGTGCCACTCACTGGGG
>JAYEFR010000143.1:0-14046 GCA_034716155.1 Thermodesulfobacteriota bacterium | reverse complement strand
AAAGAAGTTGTCAGGGTTGATAATTCCTTAGAGATCCATGATGGTGTATTTTCTACCGGCGAACTATCCAATATAGAGCAGTCTCTTATAATAAAGACTAAAAAGGGCCTTGCTGTAATCGCTGGTTGCTCTCACTCAGGTGTGACCAATATCCTTGATGCAGCATCGCAATTCGGAAGTCCCTATGCGCTTATTGGAGGCCTCCACGGGTTTAGGGAGTTTGATGTACTTAAAGGCTTAACTCTGGTCTGCGCATGCCACTGCACTCAGTACCAATCAGAGATACAACATCTATACCCTGATAAATATATCGACGGTGGCGCAGGTAAGGTAATTACCATATAAACCTGCATGCCTGGGTAGCAGGCACAACCAAGGATGAAAACATGCCCGGACCGAGAAAAACATCCATCCCTGAAAACTGACCCCTGATCCCCGATAGCTATTTTCATATAAAAAAAGGGGGACAGGCTATTTTTTGTGTCCCCCTTTTTATCCGTCGTAGCTGAAAGCGAAGACGGATTAAACCTGCTTGCTTTTTAAAGGAATAACACATCCACATGCGGCATTTACAATAGGATATGCAATAGGAGATGAGGTAAGTGCAGGGTGTGTTCCCATCTGGAATTTCACTATATCATCTGCTGTCATCCGATGTATTATACATGCGCTGAGCACATTGACCATCTCTCCTGTGGACTTGCCTCCTGAAACCGCTCCTCCTAAAATTACACCTGTCTCCTTAGAGAATACAAGCTTCACCTTCAAGGGTGTGGAATTTGGCATACCCCCGGGATGTGTGTCAGGGGCCTGAGCCTCTCCGACAACAATCGATCCCCCTGCCTGCCTTGCGGCCCTTTCTGTCAGGCCGGCAACGCCGAAGGCCCTTCCATTTATCACTGTAGCAAATACACTTATAACCCCACAATTATGGTGAGTGGGCGAAAACAGGTTTGCACCTGCAATCCTTGCCTCTGCAGTAGCTATGGATGCGAGCATCACCCCGCTCGGTCTACCGTCAAAGAATGACTCCCTCGTAGCGCAATCTCCGCAAGCAAAGACATCAAGGTCTGTATAGGTCCGCATATATCGATCAACCTTAATTGCATTTCTATCTCCCAGTTCAAGACCTGCCCTTTGTGCAAGCTCTGTGTTAGGGACCGCACCTATACCGAGGATCACGATATCTGCCTTGAGTTCCTTGCCGCCTGCAAGCCTGACACCCTCTGCCGTATCACCGCCTACTATGGCCTCCACCTTTTCATTAACGAGTACCTTTACGCCTGCCTCTTCTAACTTGGCCTGGGCCTCGTCACAGTATTCGTCATCCATGGCCACCTGCAGGCAGTGTGGCAGCATCTCTACAACAGTGACATTTGCGTCCCTGCCCTTTCGACATTCATCAGCAAACTCCATGCCAATAAATCCGCCACCTATTATGACGATGTCCTTGGCGGCATTAATCTCTTCAAGAAGAGTTCCCAGATAATCGAACTCCTTCCTTACGGGAAATACATTTTTCTTATCTACTCCAGGGATGGGAGGTATAAGCGGAAGCGAGCCCGTGGCAAAGACCAGCCTTTCATATTCCAAGGTTTGCCCGTCTTTAAGGGTAACAACCTTCTTTGCCCTGTCAACATCAACGGCCTCGCCCTTTATCAACTCTATACCATTACCCTCCAGCAGGCCGTCTGGAACAACATTGTTCTCCGGCCCTCCTACCGTGCCGTAGATATAGGGTATCCCGCATGGGATAAGCACCGTGCCTTCTTTCCTTACAAGAACAACCCTCTTGTCAGGATAGTGTCTCCTGCAGCTGATCCCAGCTGTAATACCTGACATACCGCCTAAGACTACCACATCTGCTTTGTCCATATACCTTCCTCCTTTTATTCCTTTTAAGTTCTTTTTTTTGTTGAATCGCCAATTTGTTATGTTTAAAATAAATTCCGGATGACAAATATCAATACACCATTTACCTTATGGTGGCATTGATATATATCAATGCCACCATAAAATAAATTGATATAGATCAACAAATGGATAAAGCAGAAAAAAGACATATCCTTCGATCCCTACCCTTATTTAAAGGGCTGTCCTCAGACCAGTTGAGGATCCTCGACCAATGCGCCAAACACAAGACTTATAACGCAGGAGATCTCATTGCCAGCGAGAATGAAACAATGCAGACCCTTTACATAGTAGCTGAAGGCAAAATAAAAATCTTCAAAAGTTCGACCGAGGGCAAAGAGCAGACTATCTATCTTTTCGGCCCTGGCGAACCATTCTGCATCTATTCTGCTATTACTGATCATACCTTCCCGGCCAGCGCTATGGCCCTGGAAAAAAGCAGTATCCTTGTCTTCCCTCGGGATATCATACAAGACATGGCCCAAAATGAACCTGCACTTCTTTTCAATGCATTGCTCGTCCTATCACGCAGGCTCAAGGAATGCATGGGACTCATAGAGACCCTAGCGCTCAAGGAAATACCTCAAAGGCTGGCGTCTTTTCTGCTTCATTCCACAGCTACAGAAAAAGGCGAAGAGAAAGATCTACTGCAGATGAATATCACCCAGCGCGAGCTGGCCAAGATCCTGGGGACGACACCCGAGACACTCTCCAGGGTACTAAGAAAGATGGCAAGCGATGGGCTCATCGCCATGGAAGGCCGCATCATCCGAATACTCTCCCGCCAAAATCTTGAAAGACTTGCATCAGGATATTAGTCAACCATTATTTACTAGAAATCAGTCACAGGCTCTATCCCCACTGCAGGATAGATCTGGCCCTGTTTTGGAGGCATAGAGTTGTAGACCCAGTCAATATCCACACCCCCCAGCTTTATCCCCCGATACCTCTCATAGCCAAAGAAGGTGCCCCTGATTAAGACATCTTCCATATCAAGTGTCATCCCGAATATTGCCACCTTGGTCCCCTTGGGGATATTTAAAAGCTCTTTTTTATAAGCGCTTGGAGCAAACACGAGCCTGCGGCTGTCAGCTGTCTGACACTGGATAAGAGGTATTATAAAAGGAAACCCGTCTTCGCCTATGTAGGAGAGAAACTTTACTGCATCCAGTCTGTTAAAAAGCCCTTCAGCCCAGGGCTTGAGGATAGGGGATGCAATGCCGGTCTTTGCCCCGGCCTTTGCCGTCTTTGTCATTATAGAGCCCAAGACTATACCGGGAAGTGGCAACTTTTCTTTACCATATGTCTCTATGAGATCCATATAATGTATGGTATGTATCCCCATATAAGAATTATACCTGAACATAGGCTTTTTATTAAACATCACGTAGTCTTCGCCTTCTTTTTTCTCATGGGTCCAGCGGGCCTTGCCACGCCACAGATCCCTTTTTAGGGACATGATCAAAAAACCTGTATTGGGGTTCTTCTTGACAAACTTTTTGCTTATTCCTTCCGAAAATTGCCCCCAAATAAGGTGTGTTGAGTTTTTTGCCTGCAGGGCCGTAATCAAGGTGATATGGGGAAGCCCGTCAGTGTTTATAGTTGAGATGAGACCTACCTTTGCCTCTGGTTCAAACTCCTTCATATCTTCTACTTCAAATGCCTTTAGTATCTTTTTCATATCTCCTCCAATCTTCTGCCCTTTCAGGCAATATTGCAGCTCTTTACCAGGTGTAGTTTATGCCCGCCATCATCAGGAGTGGTGCTGACTTCCTTCTCAACCCTTGTAGCACCTGTCCAATGCACAATCTTTGGGTCTACCCCTGAGTCCTTGGCTGCCTCTGTCAGGTGTTCCATAAATTCCTTTGTCAGGAGTTCATAATCCTTAAAAGACCAATCTATACCAAGCCTTAGATACTTATCTCTGCATAGGTTATTAAAGGAACAAAGCTCCCAGCGGGAAACAATATGATTTAAGTTCTTTGCAATAAAATCCCCTATCCCTCTTATATTTTTACTTGTCGCAGTGGCATCGGGGATGATAGGGGTACGAATCCAGAGGGTATACGGTCTTTTATGAGTCTTTATATACTCCCTAATATATATGGCATTGTCTAAGATCTTCTCGTTTGAATGGCCAGTAAATCTCTTATGTCTTTCCGGATCGATCTCCTTTAGGTCATAGAGCACCATATCCGTATGTGGTAAAATCATATCAAGGACCTTGGTTGTGCACATCCCGCATGTGTCCATGGTCGTATGCAAGCCTCTTTTGCTGCACCCTTCTAAAAAGGCTGCAATAAATGGGGCCTGCATGGCCGGCTCCCCTCCGGAAACCGTAATCCCGCCTCCTGAGTTTTCAAAGTATGCACGGTCCTTTTCCACCTCATCAAGGAGATCATCAATGTTCCATTTTTTACCCAGCATCTCCATTGCTGTTGAAGGGCATTCTTCGCTACATATGCCGCACCCATTACACAGATCTTTATTGATCTTGATGCCCTCCGGAGTAAATGTGAGGGCACTCTCAGGGCAGATATCTACACATGTCTTGCACCCGATACACTTTGTCTCTATCCACTGTATTTGCGGTTTCATAGAGATACTCTCTGGATTATGACACCAGGTGCAAGCAAGAGAACAGCCCTTAAAAAACACTGTGGTCCTTATACCAGGGCCGTCTTCTGTTGACATCCGCTGGATATTAAGGACCGTAGCTGTAAGTATTTCTTTGTTTTTATTAATGGCCTGTCTCACTCATTACTTCCTCTTAATACTTGTTATGACTTTCCCTCGCAATAATCTCATCCTGCAGTTCACGGCCGATGCTTGTAAAATATGCATTGTATCCTGTTACCCGAACCAGGAGGGACCGATAATTTTGCGGATGCCTCTGGGCATCTTTTAACATGTCTGCATCGAGCATGTTTATCTGGAGGGACGAGCCGCCATTTTCAGCATATCCCCTCAAGAATGCCTTGAATTTTTCCTTGTGCTCAGGATCCCTCAAGAGAGAGGGATTAAAAGTGACGGTGTGGCTGGCACCATTTGGAAGATTACTCAGGTATTCCCCCCAGTCTCCCCTGCCATCTTGAGCCTTGCCCCCCATGACCTTACCCACAGAATTGGTATTGGCTGTAGGACCATTTATATCTGCACCATTTGACGGACATATGGCATTGGAGAGAAACTGGCCCTTTGGCCTGCCATCCGCACTTGCTGCCATTATATACCCATCGCTCACCCAGTAATTCCAGCTGAGCATGCCTGGCCTGAACTGACGGTTTGTGGATTCCGCCTTATATTCCCAGGCCTGATCTGCCCATAGATCCATGACCTTGCTTGCCATCTCATCTGCCTTACTATCATCTCTTCCATATTTGGGCGCCCTGTTCTTCGCCTTTGCCTGAAGGACATCATGACCTGTCCAGTTATCTTTTAATGCCCGGATAAGCTCCTCCATGGTGCATTCCTTTTTGTCATAGACCAAATATTTTATGGCAAGCAAAGAATCCACCGTAGTGGCAAAGGTTACACCCTCGACCGTCGTAAAAAAGAGCTCTGGCCCGCCCTTGGTGATATCCAGACCTTTTTCAGCACACCCCTTAACAAGACAGGACAGATATGGTGTTGGGCAAAACTTGGCCCTTATGGCCTCGGATGTATCAAAGACTTCAACACATTTGCGTACTATGTAACGAGTCTGCTCTTCATATGCACTCCAGAACTCATCCCACGACCTAAATTTGGTTGCATCTCCTGTGGAAGGGCCATCCTGCCCTATCTTTTCCTTCTTTCCTGTGATTGGATCTATAAATTCTATTAGGTCTCTACCTCCTGTAATGGCTAATTCCACGGCCTTTAGGAGATTAAGGTTGTTATCCACCGTGCCTGAGCGGTCGTTTCCTACCATAGTGTTTTCAAGGCAGCCTACTGCTGCATAGTCATATACGTTTTCCTCATTTATTAGATGTTCGCAATGAGCCCTCTTTGCCTCTCGCATCATGCCTGCCATAGAGCGCTCATCAAAGTTTAAGAGAAAGGGTGCGCCCTGACTCGATGAGACCATATCTATTATCTTATCAAGCAGTTCATCCGGCGTGTTTCTGTGCAGACGTACATTTGGCTTGGGCTCTAATAAAGGGGTTAGCTCATCTATGACTTCAAGCATGACGTATGTTAGATCATTGGTCATATCTTTACCCCCCGGCCCCATGCCTGAAATGTTGAGAAGCTGACCATACCCGGCGGTAATTCCTTGATTTCCACCGACCTTTATCATGGCATCATATGCGGTATTGGCATGCACCCAGAAACACTTTAAGATCTCCTTGCCAAACTCTCGATCCATGCCCTGCTCAATGGAGTATTTCCAATAAGGAAGCAAATACTGATCTATCCTGCCGAATGAAACGCCCGGGCCAGGATAGCCTTCATCACTCATAATAAGCATATGGTCCAGCCAAAGGGCCTGAACAGCCTCCCAGAAGGTCTGAGGAGGCTCCCATGGAACCCTGTCCAGATTTTTTGCCATCTGATCAAGCTCTGCCTTTCTTGCTGGATCGTCCTCATTTGCAGCCAGCCCCCTACAAAGATCAGCATATTTTTTAGCCAGATCTCTTGGCATGGCGGCAGCAATCATCATGGCCCTTAATTGTGCGCCCTTAGGCCCTTCTTTCTCCCCTTTGGAAAGGGCATTATATCCGGCTTCTAAATCAGCATATATCCCCTTAAACCCTATCTTGAGCGCCCTTTCATACCCTGGAATAACATGGCCTGAAGTAGGACCTGCATTACCGTAACCATGGTCGTGAAACCATTTTACCTTAGTCCTGGCGCCATTCTTACCATAGATAAGACCATCCCTGGCCTTGGCCTCTTTCCTTGTCCAGCATTTAGATGCCTGTATATTAAAACGGGCACCTGCTATCAAATCTCCTGGGAATATCTCCTGAGGCAGATAGTTTACCATAACCTCCTTTACAAACCATTCCCTCCTCTCAGGCAGGCTCCATTTCCAAAAATCCTCATGAAGTTTAACCGGGCGGGCTGCCTGATGCATTGAAGACCTGAATGTCTGGAAAAATGCATACGTCTCCGGCACAATATGAAATGCGATCTCATCAAATTGCACATCCCATGGAGTCCCTGTAGTCCATGGGGAGAATTCATTGTTCCATTTGCGCTCAATCCCCTTAAAATAGTAATCTCTTAGCCACCTAATCCTGGGGGAAAGCCCCTTTGGTTCCTTGATTTTATACTTGGGACTCATGGCAGTTTCTGTATTCATACCCTGCCTCCTTTAAAAATTTTTATCTTCTGATTCCCTTGAATCTGAAGCTTTTTACTTTGTCATCCAATCCTGACTTTTCGCAAATTCATCAGTATATAACTTACCCAGGTTTTGAATAGTGTGTCAAGAAAGAGTTGCCCAGTGAAGGCTTTGTAATTACTCGCCGGTATCTGTTTGGACTTCACTCTTTATCCTGCTAATCCATGCCTTCATAACGGCATGTATCAATGTGGCAAGGGGAATGGCAAAAACCAATCCCCAGAAACCCCACAACCCTCCGAATATCAGTATTGCGAGGATTATCGCAACCGGGTGCAGATTGACAACACCTGCAAGCAGCAAAGGGGCGAGCAAATTACCATCCAGCTGTTGTAAGATTATGTACGCAATCATCGTATACACAACATGCATATCTACTCCCCATTGAAAAAAGGCAATCAGTGCTACCGGGAAAAACATAAAGATGGCGCCGATATAGGGTATCAAAACAGACAACCCCACAAAGACAGAAAGTAGCAATGCAAAATCCAGCCTTAACAGGATAAACAGGGCATAACTGGCTCCCCAGACAATGAGGATTTCATAACTTTTACCACGAATATAGTTTATGATCTGCTGATTTACCTCAGTCCAGACCTCAGCAGCCATGACGCGATTTTTGGGAAGAAAAGTTGATGCCCACTCAAAAATCAGCTCTTTATCTTTGAGGAAAAAATACACCATGAGAGGCACCAGTATTAAATAGACCACGAGGGTGATAATCCCACGCAGGGAAGCCAGGGAAAATGAAAGCATATGCCGGCCGAATTTAGTAAATTCCATGTTGAAAAGATTGAGAACCTGATTAATCTGGGCCTCGGAGACGAGATCAGGATATTTTTCAGGCAGAAGTATAAGCCCCTTTCGCCATGCAGCTATCATGGAAGGGACATCCTGCAGCAACTGGCCTACCTGACTTGATAAAAGGGGTACGAACCCGACTATTAACAGAATAATCAAGACGATAAATACAAGGAACACCACCAGTGCGGCTGCCCTGCGCGGTATATGAAATCCTTCAAGTCTAGAGACAATACCTTCAAGAAGATAGGCAATGATAATTGCCGCAAAGAATGGGATCAGCATGTACCCAAACCAGAAGATTATGACCGCCCCGAGGACAAGCAAAAAGATCAGGCTTAATACTTGAGGATCTGAAAAGTACCGGTCTATCCATTTACGAAGATATTGTCTCATGATTTTTGGCTGTCTACTTCGGGTTTATTAATACCATTTTGTCTTATGAATTGCATCTGCTTGCCCTCCAATCAAAAACCTATCTCTACCAACCACAGTGGGCAATATATAAACTATACCCCTTTAGATGTCTCCCGAAATTTATTACTAATATTTTAAGCATATTCAACATGATATTGACAGCAAATAATCTCAAGGTCAGACCTCAAGGGCGGCTATCACCCTTCTTCGGCAAACAACCCCTTTACTGGTTGTTCAATCTTTCATATAAACGCCATGAGCGATCCGCGCTCACAACGAAAGATGAAACTCCTTTCGTGCCGAGAAAAACATCCATCCCCGAAAACCGACCCCTGATCCCCGACCCCTATTTTTATATAAATGCTCAGGCCGAGATTTCTCTATCCTTCTTGATGATATACTCCCGTATGATGGTGAGCGCCTGTTCCACCACCTCCGGCTCAATGGCGTCACTAAAATCCCTGGGGGTGTGATAGACCAGATCCTCCTGGAGATTTTTAACGTTGAGTTCAAAGGCCATCAAGCAGGAGGTCTCTACATCGACCTGTCCGAACGAAGCCGCATCAGTGCTGCCTCCTCCCCATGGCACATGAGAAACCCGTGCCTTGTAACCAAGGCTTAGGGCAATATCTGTGAGCTCCTGCGCCATTTCATGGGAGAGGTCGACCGTAAGATTGAGATCATTATCAATAAAGACCAGCTTGTCTGCATTGTAGAGCGTATCTATGCAGAAGACATATGTTTTGATATCCTTCAGTTCCTTTTCATGCAGCTTGACGTAGGCCCTTGACCCCCTAAGCCCGCATTCCTCCCCGTCTACAGACAGGCAAATGATGCGCGTGTGCCTGAGTAGATTTTTGCCTTTCCTCTTTTGATCTGCAAAGATTTTTGTGGCCTCGTTTACTATTGCGGTGGCAATCATATTGTCACCGGCTGCAGGGGAGACTTCATCTGTCGTAAACCACCACAGGGGCACTACACCTGCTAAAGCCGCCAAGAGTATCCTCCTCATCCAGAGTGGAGTTGTCCTGGTAATGGTCATAAGCAGGGTAAAGAGAAGACCCAGCATAAAGGGGATAATCCCTGCTATCAGGAAAAGAGGATACATTTTAGGAGATTTATCCATATAATGGAATACATAGGCAGCGTCATGATGCCCGCAGAGAATGATCTGCTGCTTCACCTCACCCTCCGGCTCTACAGAACCATACACATTATAACCGGCCTCTTTGGGGAAGAACGGATCGAAAAATTCTTTATAGAAAGCGAACTGTGACACAAACATGGCGACTGCCAATCCATATCCATAGAGTGCGCTGACAGGCCTTTTGAAACAGTTGCATATGGTAGAGAAGATGTAGCAGATTACAGCTGGCCGAATATATTTGAGAAACGCCCTCGGGTTGCAGATGAAGGCCTCCCTCTTTACAGAGCCCAGATCACAATTCTTCTCAAACTCTTCTGCAATCCTTTTACCTGCAGCTATGCATGAAGGTGCGCCAATAAGACGGTCCGGGTAATTTTGGACCACATCATCGGTAAATGCAAATATGTCTTTGATATGTTTCTTGGTAATTCTCGGCTTTGCCATAATTTCCTCCTAAGCTTGGGGTCAGGTCTTCAAACTTGACATTTCTCTCCGGTTATGCAATTTAATTGTATGTCGTTAACCCAAATGTCAAGTTTGAAGACCTGACCCCATAAGTTCCCTGAGTCAACGTATCTTTTCACTGCTATAAGCGATTTCTTCACGCCGCTCTTTTTAAAGATCGCCTCAATCCAGCTCGGTATATTCCTGACGGATACATTGCTTCCATAGCGGGCCAGGCATCTGCCTTGACCGTACGGGTAAAACCTCCAAAATCCGCGAAGGCCTTCGAGGTCGTTACCAAAGCTCGGATCCATGCTCCAGTACATATATTGATTTGCCTCATCAAATCTATGGACCACCCTGTATACAATGTCCAGAAAGGCAATCTTGAGCTTGAATTCCTGTATGTTTAAGGCGGGCTCGGTTTTGATGATATTAAGCTCATAGATCTCCTTGAGATATTTTATCTGGTCTTCAGTCCTGGAAAGCAGGCGCCAAGTCTCTTGCAGCGGCACATTAAAAACCACAGCAGCCTCTATCAGTGCGCTTCCGCCGGCATCGGTAGTTGAAAACACGATCTTTCCCTTATCAAGATCCTGCCTTTGTGCCTCGGTCAAACCAGAGAGTCCATCAGCACCGAAACCGGGCATGCCTGCAAAGAGAGACTGAACCCCCAGCATCAGAAGGGAAGAAATCAAAATTATGCCCCTCATAAATGTTCTCATGAACAGCACTGCTGGTGGTGATAAAGGCATTTCCCCCCCAAGAAAATATTTACGCTCTTTTCATGCCAATATATACAACATACCGGATTATTGCAAGAATACAGTGAATCTCCCCGCCCTGGATAGAGGTGGGATTCACTAAACAGGCCCAAGTGGAAAATCAATTCACATAAACGGTAAATTTTTACAACATTTTTTAGATATCTCCACCCGCAGTTGGGGTAACCATTTGAAATTTAGGGCAAATATCCAGCTAACTGCCTCTGCATAAATCTTGCATATTGACATACCAATAGGAGAATACCATGACAAAGCCAAATCTCTTAGAATCGGGAAACAAAAAGACCACGGGTCTAGCGGATGCGAATAACCGTGTTGCCCTGGTAATTAAGATATATGTTCAAGGTGTTGCAAAATAGACTAATAGGTGATAGATAGGGGGTAAATTTCAATGTATTATTTTGCATATAAGATAATGTTTCATCTATCCTATTTTTGTTAATGGAGAAGAAGGAGGACGGCATGATAAAGTTATTACGAGCAAGTCTGATATTATTGGCTCTTCCGTTACTATTTATGCTTACCGGTTGCGGAAGCGATCATGAAGAAGACCTGGCCGTGATTGAGACATTATATGAACCTGGGGAGGCAGTAGGTGGTTGTGGGTATGGTGAAGCCCGGACCATAAAACTCTTTTTGTGGAAAGATGGAATAAGCGCAGAAGAAGAAGGGTTCTTTGAGGAGGTGTCAAACGGCGAATATGTAGACCCCGGCACTCATAGGCTTGGAATAACAGTAACCAAGAGGGTTGTTGGTGGAAAGGCCATGAATCAGCGTGTATTTGTAAGTGATGGCGGCTGGGACTATCACGTGGAGGCTTTTAAAGGTGATGTGGGCGATTATTATGTGTGCGATTTCGATTTCCCAGGGTCTGATACATATCTCACGTATCCAATACTGATCCAGGTAATATATCCCGACGGGTGCGCCTCAAAGGAAAAGTTCGTAGTGACAACACATGAAGGCCTCAGGCCGAAATCAGGGATGCTGGTAGGACAAGGCCTTGGCATCACGTTGAGCGTGAATATCCTTGATAGCCTCAAGGATGCCATGACACCCCTGATTAGCGATGTCCTCCCAGGTCTAAAGATTAAGGGATTAAGACCTGCTGATAACACCACCGGAGGTGGAGAAGAAGTTCTCCACCTCGATATTGGAATCGCAAGTTTTGATTTAGCCCTTAATGATATCTATAAAGATGAAGATGGAAATGAGATAAGGGAATTGACTATTGGAATTGAGGATCTTGCAGGTGGTACGCCTGATAATTTAGTGGGAGTCCTATTTAATATCTTTTCCAGTATCTTCTTTAAGATATTTGGCGACCAGCTTATCGAAACATTTAATCTCGATGCGATTCCCATAATGCCCGTGGCCTTCCCCCTTGAAGATATGCTAGCCGGTCTTGCTGGCTCAGATGATGCCGGTAGTGGTGACTCTATAGCAGGTCTGCTGGAAGGTCTTGAAATGGAAATGGATTCAATACTGTTTCTCAATATCTTCGGCATGCCGGAGGAGACTAACCCGAGTTTTGCGGTCATCGGCGGAGGCATGTATGTGGATCACAGCGATGCTGTTGATACGGATGAAAAAGGCAACTTCATCTGGCCGGATGTTGAGATCGACAATACAGATCCCTGTATGGATTTGAATGAGATAAAATCTAGTACAACAGATGTCGGCATTGCGCTCTCACAGTACAATCTCAACCAGATGCTCAGTGAAATGATGAACGGTTTTAGTATGGGGATAGAGGATATACAAGATCTGATGCCCATGGTCGGACCTGAAGATCCGAATAACTCTTTGGATCTTGTCATGACGATCAATCCAGGGGGCATTGCAATTGATATGAAAGGGGATGTAGGCCCATCTGTTATAAGGCTTGTTGCAAACGATATGCGGCTTGAATTCATCGAGGCAGGCACCCCCAAGGCAGAGTTATCCATGGATTTGACCCTGGAACTCAATATCGATTTTCATAAAGAAAATGGAGAAGTATTCCTCGACCTTACAATAGAGCCTCTGGCTGACCTCAGCCATATCCATGTTATGAAAGATGATCTGGGTCTTGATATCTTCGATCATAGCAAATTTGTAACTCTCATATTCAGCGGCTTAGCAGGCGGCGGACAAGGTGATGCAATGGTTATCTCGATCCCGCTTTCCGACATGGGATTAATCCCCAGGCAAGGTGTTGCACCTGGCAAGGTTGAATTAGACGGCATGGGCAACTGTTTTATGAGCCTGGCACTTGACAGCATTGATCCCAGCAAACTTATGGGCGATGATACCTGCTTTATCTCTGCTGCAGGCATCAAATAGATGAATCTTTAGTATAGAACTGGCGGGCACAATGTGCCCGCCATTCCGGTATATGTTGTTTCTCCTTTCTATTTTTTGATCTATAAACTCACATTTCTTCTTGCTCTTTCCATTGCCTTAACTTTTGACATTTTTTATTCCCCCCAGCATCCAGTTTATAGGAGAATCCAAATTGTGGGTTGGGCCCTCAATACCCAAAGACCAAAAAACACAATAAATGTGCTTCCATCTTTTAAATCGGCCATAACTGGATAATGCTATCTGTCCACCCTGGCAGTGCCCCCTTTCATTACCCTTTCAACCTCATTCAAACTTGCTGTAGTGGTATCTCCTGGTGTAGTCATGGCAAGCGCACCATGCGCTGCACCATAGTTGACAGCCTCGGCTGCGGTTTTGCCTTCCATGAGTCCGTAAATAAGGCCGGAAGCAAAGCTGTCACCACCGCCTACACGGTCATAGATCTCCAGATCCTCACGCATGGTGGCTTCCGAAAACTTTCCATTGGCATAGATGATGGCTCCCCAGTCGTTGACAGATGCTGTCTTCGCATTCCGTAATGTTGTAGCAACAACCTTAAGATTCGAAAATTTTTTGATTGCCTGTCTAATCATTTTTTTGAAATTGGACGGGTCTAACCTGGAGCATTCCTCATCCAGGCCTTCCACCTTGAATCCCAGAGCAACACTAAAATCTTCTTCATTCCCAAGCATCACGTCGACATAAGGTGCAATCTTCCTATTCATCTCCTGTGCCTTGTCTCCGCCCCCAATATCCTTCCATAAAGATGGGCGATAATTCAAATCATAGGAAACAACTGTTCCATACTTCTTTGCATAAGTGATGGCCTCTAACACAACACCAGGTGTTGTATCAGAAAGACCTGC
>JAYEFR010000142.1:0-2761 GCA_034716155.1 Thermodesulfobacteriota bacterium | reverse complement strand
AACTAAAAATCGAAATAGTTTTTCAGGAGCATTAAGCCTCAAATCTTGATACCAGACATCAAGATTATCCGGGGGATCCCCTCCATCTAACTTTTGAAACAGATAATCCAATGCCAATGTTCTCATGCTACCAAGCATTTTCACTCCGTCCTTTCAATTATGATCTTCAATTGCTCTGTCATTCCAAGATTCCATCCAATATACAACTCGCGTTTCCTTATTTATCATCTTTTCGATAAACTCATATCCTAATGCAACACCTTGTCCTTTCTGGGCCCATCCTGGCAAAATGGATATTTTTGCCGGAATTTATAAATGAAATCGTTTATAAATGGATACATTTATTTCCTTCAAAACATCCAGGATGGCCCGTTGATTTCCATTATATAAAACCTATATTTTCCCTTTAGACAAGGGGAAACTCCTAGAGATTGCATATAGTTCTATATACATATAGTACCATATGCAAATTGTTCTAAATGAAACTTGTGCATTTAATATCACCGCCCCATTAACGGATAAGTCAAAACCAAATGAGATATTAAGGTGGTGGAATGGGGTCACTATGCCATCTCCACCCTTATCCCTACCCTCTCTCACAGGTTTATACTCTGTTTCTTGCTTTTAACAAAGCATTTCATTTTTCTTTTCTGATCCATCAGGTTGGCGATAACTGCATTGCGAACTAATGTGAAGCAATCTCAAGATGTTGATAATTCATAAGATTGCCACGTCGCTTCCCGCCGCACTTCGCTCGCGGCTTCGGCTCACCCTCGCAATGACCAGAAAAGCAGTTATGCTCATCTCTCGTTGCCTGTTCGTGGAATAGAGTTAATAATATCGCACACCTCCTCTCCCATATAGTGTCCTACCTGTAAACTTTTTTCATTTTTGCTATCTCTTCTTTTACCTCCTGCCTTAAACTCTCAGGAGATAACACCTCTACCTGCGATCCGTATTTTAAGACCTCCCTTTTTATCTCTCTAAGATCTGCTACTGGAAATTTAAGGCAGATGCTCCCGTCGGAATCCGCCACTGTCTCCTGTCTGGGATGCCAGACCTGCTCTGATATCCAGGGGGCGATATCCGGAGAAAATTTAAGGCAAACTTCTATGGTGGTATCACTGCTTATGAGACCAAAATTTTTTCTTATGTACTCCTTTATCGATGTAATGGGTACATTGGCATCAATCCTTACAGCAGAGGGCTCTACAGAGCGCATCCTGGACAAGGCAAAGTCCCGAAGCCCTTCTCTGATTGCACAGTAGGCAATGAGATGCCAGGTCCCCATATATTGAAGCAAATGCAAAGGAAGGATGTCCCTCCTTGTGTATTCATCCTTGTGCGGAGAATAGTAGCCAATCATCAAGGGTCTTTTATAGAAAAGGGCATCTACCACCTGGTGGAAGGTTTTTTCTTCTATCCTGGAATATTCTATATTTTTTACCGAAATCCTTTCATTGAGATCATCCAGTGAAATAGAACCCCTTATAGAATGCAGGGAGATTATCTGCTCGAGAAAGGATTTAAGAGAGACCTTTAATCTTTTGTCCGGTACGGTGGAGGCAAGCCTGGATGAAATGAGCAGGGCTACCAGCTCTTCTTCATTTATCCATATTCCGGGGAGATCATAGGTGTTATCTTCATAGTCATAGCCTCTTTTATTGGCCATATAAATTAAAGGCGCACCAAGCCTGTCCCTTATAAACTCAATATCCCTTTGCGCTGTTTTTCGGGATAATTCAAACTTATCTGCAAGCGTCTTAGAATTGGGAAATCTTTTTGCCTTAACCTGATCATTAAACCACAAGAATCTCTCAAAAATCACCTTTGAAGCCATACTATCCCCTCTTTAAAAAAACTGCTCCAATACCTCATCATTTACCAACTTCCTGTCAAAGCCCTGTCCTAAGACCTTTACCTGCCTGAAGTCCTCCTGGCAGAACGGAAAGAGGTAGACACTGTCCGTCTCGTCGTCGATCAGGTCTCGGCAGCGCTCGGAGAGCTCATCAAATCTGCTTTTCTCAAGCTTTCCAAGAAATGCACTCTTCTGCACGCGAAGCAGGCCATATTGCTTGCATATTTTCGCCACTTTGTTCCTGCAACCATCTTCAGAGATGTCATATAAAATCCATACTAAAACTGACATTTTTAGACTCCATTTTGAAGATTGAATCGGGGAAACGGCGATACGGGGAAACGGAGATAAAGGGAATCGGAGAAAATTTTCTCCCATTCCCCGTTACCCTGATTTGCCGTTTCATAGACATTTTCACCCATTCCCCGTTTCACCGGGTCACCGTCTCTCAATTTCCCCGTTTCTCACACTCTCCATTTCGCCGTGTCCCGAGTTCATTGCTCACGAATTAGCCATTTATCTGCATCATTGATCATTCTGACAATCTGCCCCATGATTTGATCGTAAGTCGCATCAAGTTCACTGCTATTATCATCCCCGAGGTATTTACATCTTCTGGCAAACTCAACCCATACCTGAGTTTCACACGCCTCGCTTTCTGCATCGCTAAGTTTCGCAATAAACGCCGCTTTGTAACGTCTTTTCCTCCATGCCTCAGCTAGATTCGCACAGACCGAACGAGATGAACGCCTCATCTGGTCAACCATGGAATATCTTTCTTCGGTCGGAAATTGCTTAGTCACGTGAAAAATTGTCATAGCTGCATCCATCGAACTCTGAAAAACACGAAGTTCTTTATAACTGTTTATCCTTTCTCCCATTCTCCGTCTCTCCGTTTCTCCC
>JAYEFR010000141.1:0-2761 GCA_034716155.1 Thermodesulfobacteriota bacterium | reverse complement strand
ATATACTCCAGAATTGTTGAAGGGAATCGGTATTCAGCGCCAGTTCAAATGGGGAAGAAAACCCTAGACCCTATTTATTGTAAGAGAGTCTTTCGTCAGTTGAAGTTTACAGATGAAGAAATCACGCAACTTCTTAGTTAGGATCAAGGATTAAAGCAAATTAGGACAGTCGTGAGCCGAACTTTAGTGAACAATAAACAGTAAAAGAAGTTTTGGGTTTTGGGTGTTGGGTTTTGGGTGAATAAGGATGGTCGAGAGTCGAAAGATTAAAGATAAAAGATGGTTTTATGGGAAATGTAGGGGCCTTTTGCCCTCATCGGGCCTTGCCATGTCATTGCGAGGAGCTTAAGCGACGAAGCAATCTCAAAGCGCTTGCAGAAAATGGGATTGCCACGTCGGCCTGAAAACCTCCTCGCAATGACAGAGCAGACTCATGGTGACATCCCCCTGGCCCCCTTCAAGGGGGAATAGATATTGTTGAATATTGATCAAAGCGTTGATCTTGGGTATGTGACGAGACTATATTAAGCAAAATTGGGGCTTGAGGACTTGGGTAAGGATAATAATTAACCGAATGATTCTCAGTTCTGCAGGTTATGCGAACTATGAGACAGAATTATTTAAAGGCAGTTTTTTGGGATTATCCAGACTTATGCGATCCGGAAGGTATTCATCAGGTTCTGGATGAAGCCAGGTGTGAGAATGACAAAAAAACGATATACTGGATTATGGCCAGGTTTCTTGATCGAGGCAGGGTAAGAGATACTGCCATGTTCTTTAGACCCAAGGAAATCAGGGGTAGCCTGAAATTTTTAAAGATTTCTGCTGGGGCCAGAAAGAGGTGGGAGAGGTTAATAGAGGTCTATGGGGATATTAGTTAAAGAAGATACATCCTGTTATGCATCTGATATACAACAAGAGATTCTTGGTGTCATGAGTGGAATTGACATAGTAGCTAAGAATTTTTTTCTAACCGGTGGCACTGCCATTTCTGTATTTTATTCTCACCATCGCTCATCAGAGGACATCGATTTGTTTTCGACAAGTTTTCAGGATTTGAAAACGGTTGATATAACTCTCAGAAGGATATTTAAAAAAGATATTGCTCTTATACAATCGTCTCCTGAATTCTATTCTTATTTGATAAAGGGTGTCAGGGTTGATCTTGTCTTTGATCCTCTATCAATAATTGAAGAAAGGTCTCTTATAAATTTAGAGGTTGGCAAAAAAATCTTTATTGATAGCCTTGCAAATATATCTTCCAATAAACTTTCTGCGATTGTGAGTCGTTTCGAGCCTAAAGATATTGCAGATTTTTACTTTATAAGCAAAGACGCATGGAGAGGATCAGAAAAGGAAAACTTTTTAGCCTGCTATAATATGGCCAGGGGGAAAGAGGCTCTTTTGGACGATCCAGCAATGGCTGCCTATCAAATGGAGGAATTGTTAAATCATGTGCTCTTGAGAAAGGAGAGAATTCTTCCAATGATGAAAGAAGAAATAGATTGGAGTTCCTTTGAAAAAGATCTTAGATATTATATAGATATGATATATCGGATGGAAAGTTGGTAAACAGTGAACAATAAAGAGGTGTTGGGTTTTGAGTTATACTAAGTGAACAATAAACAGTAAAAGAAGTTTTGGGTTTTGGGTGTTGGGTTTTGGGTGAATAAGGATGGTCGAGAGTCGGAAGATTAAAGATAAAAGATGAAAGATGGTTTTATGGGAAATGTAGGGGCCTTTTGCCCTCATCGGGCCAAAGGGGTAACATCCCCCTGGCCCCCTTCAAAGGGGGAATCAATGATGGGCAGAGGGGGATGGATATTGTCAAATATTGAAGAAATCGTGAGTAATTCTGAAGTAATCGAGAGGTAAAAGGATTGCAGCTCCACGATTACCTCCGGATTTAAAAATACTTGTCCTATTGATAGAGACATAAATTTTGTGTAGCATGATAATTACAGGAGGGGATGATATGATTAAGATTACGATGGAAGTCAAACCAGAGGAGATTATTGAATCTGTGAAAAGGATGAGCACGGAAGAAAGAGAGGCGTTTTTGGAAGACCTTCTTGCCTCTACATCTCCGGAATATTTTAAAAGCATCAGAGAAGCTAGAGCTGATTATAAGGCTAGGAGAGTAAAGACCCATGAAGAGGTCTTTGGTAGGTGAAATACAAGCTTACCTATACTCGAAGGGCTACCAAGGATATTCAGGAACTTGATCCGAAGATTAAAAAGCGTATAGGGAAAGTGCTACTTCGGTATGAAGAAAATCCTTCGGCAAATGCTGTAAGACTTGTAAATTCTGAGCTTGGAACATATCGATTCAGAATTGGCGATTATAGAGTTATTTTTGATCTTGAAGGCGATGAGATTGTAATTTTGAGAGTAGGGCATAGAAGCGATATCTATAGAAGAGGATAAAGAGTGAACTGGATCGGCTGGGCCACATTGGTTTTGGGCGAATGAGATAGTTGAGAGTCGAACTTTAGTGAATAGTAAACAGTGAATAGTAACGGATAAAAATGATCAGGAGTCTGAAGAGATAGTCGACAGTCGACAGTCGAGAGTCAAAAAAAGACGAAAGATGATTTAGATAAAAGATTAAAGACGAAAGATTAAAGACAATAGGTGAAAGATAGTTTTTTGGAAAATGTAGGGGCCTTTTGCCCTCATCGGGCCAAAGGGGTAACATCCCCCTAGCCCCCTTCAAAGGGGGAATTACGTAAGGGTAACATCCCCTTTAACCCCCTTCAAA
>JAYEFR010000140.1:0-2791 GCA_034716155.1 Thermodesulfobacteriota bacterium | reverse complement strand
TTCTAATTTGAAAGATTCCCCCATATCTGCCATAAAGTCGGCCTTAGAGGTAAGCGGGATTTTCTCCAAATCATCAGCGGTCTTAATGGACTTTGGATCAATCCCCCATTCCTTGAATTTTTCACGATAGAAAGGACTAAACTTTTCAAGGCGCTCCATCTGCTTTGGCAGTTTAGAATTCTGGACATCCAGCATCTCCTGCCTGCTTTTAAAAGAGAGATCATCTTTCTGATCCTCTTTATACATCGGGATGCCATTGATCCACTCCATTACCTCATCCGGGTTCCTTGGTACCTTAAAGACTTTAGACATAATTAACCCTCCTTTAGTTAAATTTTTTGATTCTTAAGGCTGACGGCCTCAAGTCGACCTGCCCTAATCTCCTCACACAAAGACTCTGTACTGTTAACAGTCCTCTCAAAAACAGTTCTACAAATTCCAACTGTGCTTAGATCATGAGAATCACTACAACCAATCCCGGGAATATGCATAGCATGCATGGCATCTCTTGCTAGAGAGCGACTTTCCTCATCATAAGATGGGTGCTCAATCTCTAATCCATCTACGGCCAAGCCATAGATAGAATCACCGGCACCATAGTAACCGTCCCCATTTCCATTATGCAATTTCTTAAAAGGATGAGCTGCGATCACAACGCCACATTCTGCATGAACAAGCGCTAAGACCTGCTCAACCGACTTGTTCGACCCGAGGCTCGTTGGATAACCAAAGACAAGAAATTCGCCCTGGAACTCACCATACCTCGTATAGCAGGCCACCTCCTGGCCAGGGATTACCAGGAGATCATAGACCTTGCTTTTTTCAATTAATTCTTGAATCTTATAATCGTCCCAGCGAATGCCATGCTCTGTCAGTGCAATACCATCCAGACCAACCTTTTTAGCCTTCTTCAAGACTGCCATTGGGTCAATATTGCTGCAGCCGGAATATCTTCTGGTATGAATATGAAGATCGAGTTCCACTGCCTGTTTCTCCTTTATATTATTATAGTTTCATCTGTTTAGAGACAATCTCATTCATAATCTCGTAGGTGCCTCCGCCGATTGAGAAAAGCCTCGAGTCACGATAAAGCCGCTCCACAGGATATTCTTCACAATACCCATAGCCGCCATGGATCTGAACAGCGTCATACACGATTCTATCGCAGACCTTGGTGGCAAAATTCTTGGCCATGCAGACCTCTTTGAAGGAAGGCTTACCCGTGCCAATCATGGCAGCCACACGATAATTAAACTGCTTCGAAGCCTCAAGCAAGGTTGCCATCTCAGCAAGCTTGTGGCGGGTTACCTGAAATCCAACAAGAGGTTTGCCAAAGGCATAGCGCTCTTTGGCATATTTGATCGACTCTTCCAAGGCGTATTCAGCTACGCCATGGGCCTCAACTGCCAGCAAGAGGCGCTCGTTCTCAAAGTTTAACATAATGTAGGAAAACCCTTTATTCTCTTCACCGAGTAAATTTTCAACAGGCACTTCACAATCCTCAAAAAACAATTCTGCTGTATCTGACCCCCTCCAACCCATTTTATCGATCTTTCTGGAAACACCAAATCCAGGGGTACCTTTCTCAATGATCAATAGACTGATGCCCCGATGCCCAGGCCCACCAGTGCGCACCGCAGTAGTCACATAATCAGCGCGGGAGCCGCTTGTGATAAAAGTCTTGGATCCGTTAACCACATACTTATTGCCTCTGCGCTCTGCCCTTGTAAGGAGGTTGGCTACATCAGAACCACCGTTTGGCTCGGTGACACCCAGGACTGCAATCATATCTCCTGCCAGAACAGGTGGGACATACCTCTGTTTCTGTTCACTTGTGCCAACTGCAATGATAGGAGGAATAGCTATAGCATGACTGCCCAAACTGGAAGCAACCCCAACAGATCCACATCGCATCATCTCTTCAGTATAGGCCACACTATGGAAAATATCTGCTTGAGTACCTCCATATTCTTCAGGAAATCCTAACCCTATGAATCCCGCATCACCAGCTTTTTTGTATAACTCTTTTGGGAATATCCCTTCTTTTTCCCATTGGTCTACATGTGGACTAATCTCACGTGCTATAAATTTTCTCACACTCTCCCGCAACATGTTATGAGATTGGCCAAAATACTCATCATACATATTGGTCTCCTTTTACCTTATTATGAAACAATGAAAAGATCATCCTTTATGGCCAAAGGGAGATAGGCATCTTCATAAAACCCTTGCCTTTGCCTTTCTTGAAATACCCTTTCATCCCGGCTTTCTGTTCCACCCATAATAATCCTTTTGCCATCAAAGGTTATATTATTGGGATTAAAACTGATCAGGCCAATATCATCCTTATAGCCATGACCAGAGTCATGCTTTTCTAAAATGGCATCAGGGATTTCTTCAACATTATATCTATTAAAAAGGCTTGAGATAAACTCCTTTCTATTTACACCCCCTGGCAGCATAAGGTCGGAAAATCCGTCTGTAGTGAGTAAAAATCGTGTTTCATCACTGATTTCCACATAATCTACCTGAAAAAACCGGGCCACCCTTCCCACCATCCAAAAATTGTTCTCTGTAAGTTGATCCGCTTCTCCAGTGGCCAAATCACATCGGATAAGAAGGCTGTCACCTGTATGGAATACGATCCCTTTCATCCCATGATCTGTCTTTGCTATAAAAAGGCCTGTGAATGTACAGCTCTCATTAGATGGAATCGATTTAAGCAATTCTTGAGATTTACCCGCCAAGCTATCCTTGATTCTATTCATCTCTCTTTTTGTATAGATATGCC